>CAZLDF010000365.1:0-3728 GCA_964558095.1 uncultured Isosphaeraceae bacterium
CGGCGCTGGGCAGGCCGGGCTCGTCCGTCGCGAGAAACAGGTCGATGCCCGTCGAACCGTCGGGATTGCTCACCGGCGAGCTGGAGAACACGGTGAAGATCGCCGCGATCGCGGTCAGGCCCGCGCTCTGCCCGCTCATGGCGTCGGCTTCGAGATAGATCGTCTTGCGAAGCGCGCTGGCGGACGTCGAGAGCATGTAACGCCGGCCGACGCCGAATGGAATGCCGTTGATTTCCCAGTCGTCCGTCAGGCCGTCGAAATCGGTGTCGGCGTTGCAGGGATCGGTCAGGTGGGTGTTGACCTCGTCGCCGTCGTTCAGGCCGTCGTTGTCGGAATCGGCGTCATTGGGGTCGGGGCATCCGCTTCCCGCGGCGAGCGTCAATTCAGTCGCGTCGTCAAGCCCGTCGCCATCGGCGTCCTGCGCGAATGCGGTGGCGGCGAGAAGCATGGCCGCCCACACAACAGCGGCACGACAGGCGATCCCGCTGCGACCGCGCGCAGTGTTCGCTCGCTTGGCATCGTCAATTCCCAGTTTCGGCGCCATGCGCCACCTCGCTTTCGATCACTTCGCGCCCGGGGACGCGCCTGGAAAGGCACGACTCCCGGAGGATTCGCAGCGAGGCTCGAAATCTTGCAGCATTTTTCTTTGCACCGGCGCAAAACGAAACCGGCTCGCGGGCGCCGGGCCTGCGAGCCGGGTGAATCGTACGTGTCATGGTCGGCCAAGGAAGCCGATCGGTCGCGCTCCGGCGCGCCGCCACCCACGCGATTTCGCGCCGCCGCCGCCGTCGATATGATTCGCACGGGTGAACACGGTGCGTCCATGCGGACTCGGACGACGACAGCGCTGCTGAACGATCTCATGGACCCTGCGAAGGAACGGGTGTGGAGCGAATTCGACGACCGCTATCGCCCGATTCTGTTCGGATTCGCCCGGCGGCTGGGACTTGAAGCCGAGGACGCAGCGGATGCGGCCCAGGAAGCGCTCGCCAGGTTTGTGCGATCGTTTCGGGCCGGGGAGTATGACCGAGCCCGAGGTCGGCTGAGTTCGTGGCTTGTCGGGATCGCGCGGCATTGCGTGGCGGACGCGGCGCGCCAGCGCGCCACTCAGCGCGTCGTCGCCGGCGCATCGGCGATCGCGGAAATCGTCGCGCGCGAAGACGAGCTGGAGTCGATCTGGCAAGCGGAGCGGCAGCGCGAGATTCTCCGCCGGGCAATGGCGTCGCTTGCCGACTCGCGCATGGACGAGCGAACCATCAGCGCATTCGAGCTTGTGGCGCTGCACGATGCGCCCGCCGAGCAGGTCGGCAGACAGCTCAACATGACCACCGACGAGGTGTACGTCGCCAAGCATCGCTGCCTGAAACGATTGCGAACGATCATTCAATCGCTGACGGCCGCGTACGAAGCGGAAGGGTGACGAATGTCGATCGCCGACAACGCAGGGCGAAAGCCTGATGCACCATCTTCAGGTGATGGCGCTGCCGCTTGTCCCGCGCTGCATGTGCTCGACGCATTTGTGAATTCACAGACGCCCGATGATCGCATCGCGGCGCACGTCGCGGCCTGCGAAGCATGTCGCGGGCTGTGCGAGGAACTGCGAGCCGATCGCGCATTGTTGGAAGTGATCCGCCATTCGAAGGCCGCGGATGGCGCGAGCTTCGCGACGCCGGAGGCCGGTTCACGAAGCCCCCCGGCCCGCGGCATGCCGCGCATCGAAGGGTACGAACTGCTGTCGGAACTTCAGCGCGGCGGGCAAGGCATCGTGTACCGCGCCCGACAACTCGCGACCAGCCGCGACGTCGCGGTCAAGGTCCTGCTGGCCGGGGCGCTGGCGACGAGCCCGCAGCGGCGGCGATTCGACCGCGAAATCGAGCTCGTGGCCGGCCTCGACCATCCCAACATCGTCACCGTCCATGACAGCGGCGCGACCGACGACGGCTCGCGGTACTGCGCGATGCAACTTGTCGAGGGCGTCGCGCTCGATGGATGGCTTGCAAATGTTCGTCGATCCCCCCTGCCGCGTCGCGCCGCGTTGCGGCAAGTGCTGCGCGTTTTCATCGATATCTGCGACGCGGTAAGCGCGGCGCACCAGCGCGGCATCATGCACCGCGACCTCAAACCGTCGAACGTGCTCATCGCGGGGCAGGATCATCCATACGTGCTCGACTTCGGGTTGGCGCGGCCCGCCGACGAGGCGATGCGCGACGTCGCCCGCGATGTGACGGCCGAAGGTTCCTTTCTGGGCACACTCAATTACGCGGCGCCGGAGCAGACGCTCGGCGATTCCCGACTGGTCGATGTGCGAAGCGACGTGTACGCGCTGGGTGCGATGCTGTATGAAGCGCTCGCCGACCGCCCGCCCTGCGCGCTGCCGCCCGACCCCGCCGCAGCGCTGCGAGCCATTCGCGAAGCGCCTCCAGGGAGATTGCGGCGGACGCACAAAACCAACGGCGAGCATCGCTTGCCCGTGGATCGCGACCTCGAGGCGATCGTCTTCCGCGCTCTGGCTAAGGAACCGAACCGGCGATATCAGTCCGCGGCGGCGCTTCGCGACGACCTGCGTCGATACCTCGACGGCCGCCCGGTGCTCGCGCGGCACGACAGCACTGTCTATGTCATCGGCAAGCTGATTCGTCGCCATCGCGCCGCGGCGGCGGCGGCCGCGCTGATCCTCGCCCTCATCGGGTTCTCGCTCGTCGCGCTTTCCGTGCAGAACCAGCGCGTCCGCCGTGAAGCCGAGAAAGTCCGTCAGATCAACATCTTTCTCGAAGACACCCTGGGCTCCGCGCAGCCGCCCTCGCCGGATCAACCGCTTTCGGTCGCGGACATGCTGCACGAGGCGGAATTGTGGATCGACGTCGCGCTGGACGATCAGCCGGACATCGCCGCGGCGATCCGTAACATCGTCGGCAACAGCTATCGCAACATCGGCGAGTTGCAGCGAGCGGAGATGCTGCTGCTTGAGGCCGTCGAGGCGAGGAAGTCACTCGTCGGCGAATCGCACCCGGAGTTCGCTCAAAGCCTCAACGCGCTCGCGCTGCTGCGGCAACGACAGGGTCGATTCGACGAGGCGCGGGACTTGTTCGAGCGGGCGATCAGTATCCGCACAAAGGCACTTGGCGACAGGAGTTACGAAGTCTCACTCTCGCTGGCGAATCTCGCGGCGCTTCATCGCGATCAAGGACGGCTGCCGGAGGCTGCGCGGTTGCTGGAAGAATCGATGGCGATACGCGAAGGGCTCTTCGGTCGCGAGCATCAGGATGTCGCCATGTGCCTGTACGCGCTCGCCGAAACGCGCTCGCTGCAGGGAGACGACTCCGCGGCCGAGCAACTGCATCGCGAGGCGCTTGCCATCCGCCGCCGGGTGCTGCACGGCAACCATCCGGACCTGCAGCGATCGCTGTTCTCGCTGGCGGCGACGCTGGCGAACCAGCAGCGATTCGAGGAGGCGCGGGCCCTGCTCATCGAATGTCTGGCGCTGCAATCCCAGACGCTTTCGCCCGACCACTGGCTTCTGGCGGTTACGCGAAGCGAACTTGGCCGCGCGCGGGCGAACTTGAAGGATTTCGACGCCGCCGAAGTGGATCTGCTCGAAAGCATCCGCATCACCCAACACGCAACGTCCGAGGAAGCAACCGGCGTGCGCCGACGAGCGGTCGAAAGCCTGATCGCGCTTTACGAGAAGACGGGACGGGCCGCCCTGGCGGACAGGTGGCGCGCCGCCG
>CAZLDF010000366.1:0-2948 GCA_964558095.1 uncultured Isosphaeraceae bacterium
CGATTCGACAGCGCCATAAGCCGCTCGTGCACATTGGCCGGAACGCGAGTCCCGACCTGTAGCATCGGCTCGCCGTACATCGGCTTCCGTCCGGGCCGTTTGCGTTCGTTCATCGAACCAACCTCAATCTTTCTTTCGTCATCTGCTCGCGGTACCACTCAGATCGATCGCTTGAATCGACCGCTTTCAGCGTCGTCGCCGGATACGCAGGAAAACTTACCGGGCTAACTTCAATGATCTCGGCGTCCAGCACTTCTCTCACCGCCTCTCCGTCTTCCAAGTGCCAATCATCTTCGATCACGATGAAGCCGAAACTTTGCCCAACGATATCGCGCCGTTTAACGGACTCGACGTGACCGTGCGCCCACCGCGGCGGATCGATCTCGACGGACAACCCGCGCGTAACTTTCTTCGCTCGCAACGTGCCTGCTGTCATACGTCCGATCGTGAAATCAGGATTGTGACTCCACAAACTGCGGACATCGATGCGCTCTGAAAACGTCCGATCGACGGCCGCCGGACGAATGATCTCGAAAAATCCAAGGAACTCGGATTTCACGTTGAACACGATCGACAACCCGCGCAGTTGCACTCCGCTCGCCTCATCGTCCTGCCGTTCGACGTAGGGCGAGACACCCACGCGATCGATCGACGCTGGCGCGAACCGATTGTCTCGGCAGCGACTGCACAGCGCCCAGCCAGTTCGGAGCGTCACCGCCGGCAGCGACAGGCACGATTTGCACGTTTCGGCCTCGCCCTTCCAGCGCCGTACGCGATCGGCAATCTCACGGATCGCCGCTGGCCGCTGGCAGCGTTCAGTGGCACCGCCGGAGCCGATCCGGTGCGTCATGGCGTATTCGATCGGCCTATCGGACATGACGGATCTCCTTCGTCATCAACGCATCGGCAACAGCCGCCGCTCGATCGGTTTCCCAGCGCGTCAGCACGCGATCGATCTCGCTGTGGAAGTCGTCTGGATCGGCCTCCAGCGCCGCCGAGACTTGCGCCGTAAATGCAGCGATGTGCTCGCGCACTAGTACCGTCGTCGCCTCAACCGGATCGTCCTGCGAACCTTGCCACGCCAAGTGAGCACGCATCGCCGGCAGCAACGCCTCCAGACAGATCGGCTCATGAACAGCGGGGAAGCCGGACAGCCACGTCCGCAACTTCGGCGCCGTCGCCCACTTCGCCCGCGCCTGCTGGCATTCGCGCCTAACCATGCGTCCGAGCGCATCGACAATTAGCCCACGGTGCGCGGCAATGACGGCAATGCGCCTATCGCGCTCAGCCTGCTCCTGTGCTCCCAGCGCCCGCTCAGCCTCCACACGGGCCGACTCCGCCGCCGTCAGGCTAACTGTCAGGCTCTGCCGCTCTGCCTCCGCTGCTGCCTGCTGCTGCTCCAGCGCCGTCTGTGCCTCTGTCAACCGCGATTCAGCCGCTTGCCGCCGCGCCTGCGCTTCGACAACTTCCACCGTCGCGGCCTCCAAGTCAGCCGTCCATTGTGCGGCGTCTACGGACGCCTGACGGGCGTTCTCCTCCGCCTCCATGACGAACTGACGCGCTTCCGTTAGGGCGCTCTCAGCGGCTTCTCGGGCCGTCTGGGCGGTAACGCGCGCCTGTTCTGCCGCTTCCACGGCTGTCCGAGTCTCATCCGCCTCACGTGCCGCCTGCTCCGCCCGCTCTGCGGCGTCATCGGCCAGCGCCTGCAGCCGATCACGCTCTACCAACAACGCATCCGACGCGCTCGTACGTGCCGCTTCAGCCGCCTCGCGGGCGGTATCAGCCGCCTGCAGTGCCTGTGTGGCTTCGTCGAGTCTCGCGCGCCATTCCGTCTCGGCCTGTCCCTGCTGTACCCGCACTTCCGCGAGGGTAGCCGTCGCCCGCTCCGATAGCGCCTGGGCGTCGTCGCGCTCGACCGTCAGTGTCGCCTCACGAGCCAGCACGGCCTGCCGCGCCTCGTCGGCATCGATCCTTGCGGCCTCTGCCTGCCGGCTCGCCTCCGCCGCCTGCGCCGCGGCAGCGTCACGTTCGACGGTCAGCGCCATCACCTTGTCCTGTTCAGCAGAAACATCGGCCATTGCCGCCGCTGTCATCTGCTGCGCGGAAAGCACGATCCGCTCCGCTTCGGTCATCGCCTGCGCTATCCCGGATTCCGCTGCCGCCTTCGCCTCCAGCGCCGCGTCAGTCTTTGCCCGCTCCTGATCGCGCTCCGCTTGCAGCCGATCTAGATCGGCCTGCCGATCGCGAGACACCTGCTCGAGCACGGCGACTTGCGCCACCAGTCCAACCTCAGACGCGCGCAGCCGATCTCGGTCCTCTGCTGTGTCCGTGCTGCTCGCCTCGAGCGCCGCCGCATGCTCACGTGTCGCCGCCAGTTCCTGCCGCGCATCGGCCGCCAACGCTTCGGCACGACTCGCGCGCTCCAACGCATCGGCCATCGCCTGCGCGCGTCCGCCGTCGTCGCCAGATGCTGGCCCACCTGACGGTGGGGGAGCTTTCGGCGCTTCGTTCTTCGCGATCTTGCTGTCGATGAGTTCGTTGATCCGGCTCAGCGGAATGTTCTGCTCTTGCACGAGATAGAGCTTGCCCTGCCCGCCTTCCAGTGGGTTCATGTCCTCCATCTCGCGCCAGTCATCGGCGGAAATAATGCCCCTTTCGCGGGCCGAACCAAGCGCCTTGTACCGGCTCTCGATATCGCCGCGAAGGAACGCATTCGCGTTGTGCTTGACGAACTGTGCCGGAAACTCCAGCGGGGATATTAACTTGCGATTGATCTCCTCCTCCCATAGCGTGATCCAGTTCAGCATCGCGCCCTTGTAGTACTCCAGCGCGTTCTGTTCGATCGACGCATAGGAGATCGCGCCAGGCTTCGTCACCTTCAGCTTGTACACCGGCATGTTGAAGAACCGCGCGACTTCCTCCACCTGCTGATCGCGCAGTTCCTGCAT
>CAZLDF010000367.1:0-3293 GCA_964558095.1 uncultured Isosphaeraceae bacterium
TGATCGAGCTCAACGAGGCCTTCGCGGTACAGGCCATCGCCGTCATGCGCGAGCTCGAGTTGCCCGCCGATCGCGTCAATGTGAACGGCGGAGCGGTGGCGATCGGACACCCGATCGGCGCCAGCGGCGCGCGCATCCTGACCACTCTGCTCTACGAGATGCAGCGACGTGGCGTCGAGCGCGGCTTGGCGGCTCTGTGTCTAGGTGGCGGCGACGCCGTGGCGCTCAGCGTGCGGCGCAAGTCCTGATGGCGCAGCGAGGAGGTCGTAAATGATGATCGGAGTCATTGGCGGCGGGACGATGGGCAATGGCATCGCCCACGTTTTTTCGCAGTTCGGCCATGCTACGACGCTTGTGGACGTCAGCGACGAGGCGCTCAAGCGGGCGAAGGCGACGATTCAGGACAATCTGCAGCGTCAGGTAAAGAAGGAGAAAATCAGTCAGGCCGAAGCCGACGCGACGATGGGGCGCCTGAGCTTCTCGCGCGACGTGCGAGGCCTCGCCGATTGTGAGCTCGTCGTGGAGGCGATTTTCGAGAACTTCGAGGCCAAGCGAGCGATCTATCAGCAGATCGATCCCTTGTTGGGCCCCGACGCGATCCTCGCCTCGAACACCAGCTCGATCTCGATCACCGAGCTGGCGGCGACGACACGGCGCGCCGATCGCTTCATCGGCATGCACTTCATGAATCCGGTGCCGGTGATGAAGCTGGTCGAGCTGATTCGCGGGCACGAAACGAGCGACGCGACGACGCAGCGCATCGCCGAAATCGCCCGCTCGCTGCAGAAGACGCCGGTCGAGTGCAACGACTATCCCGGGTTCGTCAGCAACCGCATCCTGATGCCGATGATCAACGAGGCTGTCTTCGCCCTGCAGGAGGGCGTCGCCAAGGCCGAGGCGATCGACGAGATCATGAAGCTGGGAATGGCGCATCCGATGGGGCCCTTGGCTCTAGCCGATTTCATCGGATTGGACATCTGCCTGAACATTCTCAACGTCCTGCAAGAAGGCTTCGGCGATCCGAAGTATCGACCCTGTCCGCTGCTGCGGAAGATGGTGGCGGCCGGGCACCTGGGTCGCAAGAGCGGCCGCGGTTTCTACGTCTACGCAACATAGCGAGGGCCTCATGAAGTTCGAGTTGAGTGCCGAGCAGGAATTGACGCGCAAGACGGCGCGCGACTTCGCCGAACGCGAAATCGTGCCGAATGCAGCCGGTTGGGACCGTCGCGCCGAATTTCCAGCGGCAGTGGTGCGCAAGCTGGCCGATCTCGGCTTCATGGGCATGTGCGTCCCCGAGCAATGGGGCGGCGCCGGTCTGGACCACATTTGCTATGCCCTCGCCATCGAGGAGATTTCGCGCGGCGATGCGAGTTGTGGCGTGATCATGTCGGTGAACAACAGTCTGGTCTGCTGGCCGCTGCTCAAGTACGGCACGGACGCGCAGCGCGAGCGCTGGCTCAGGCTGCTGGCGAGCGGCGAGCATCTGGGTGCCTACTGTCTGAGCGAGCCGCAGGCTGGCACCGATGCCGCGGCGCAGCGGACGGTGGCAGAGCGCGACGGCGCCGGCTACGTGCTGAATGGGACCAAGAACTTCATCACCAATGGTGCCCATGCCGACACGCTCTTGGTATTCGCCATGACGGCGCTCGAGAAGGGCCACAAGGGAATCAGCGGCTTCATGGTCGACGCGCACGCGAAGGGTGTCTCCGTCGCCAAGACGGAAAAGAAGATGGGGATCCGGGCCAGCGATACCGCGCAGATCAACTTGGACGGCGTGCAAGTGGGCGCCGATTCGCGGCTGGGCGAGGAAGGTGACGGTTTCAAGATCGCCATGCAGACCTTGGACGGCGGGCGCATCGGTATCGCCGCGCAGGCGCTGGGCATCGGTCAGGCCGCGCTCGAGCACGCCATCGCCTACTCGAAGGACCGCCAGCAATTCGGGCGGCCGATTGGCCAGTTCCAGGCCATTCAGTTCAAGATCGCCGAAATGGCCATGCGTTTGGAGGCAGCGCGACTATTGACTCACCGCGCCGCATCGCTGAAGGAAATGGGCCAGCGTCACTCGAAGGAGTCGGCCATGGCCAAGCTGATGGCCTCGACCACCGCAGTGCACTGCGCCGAGGAAGCCGTTCAGATCTTCGGCGGCAACGGCTACTCCAAGGAGTATCCGGTCGAGAAGTTGATGCGCGACGCCAAGATCTGCGACATCTACGAGGGCACCAACGAAGTGCAGAAAATGGTCATCGCCGCCGCGATGCTGGGCTAGGAGCGAGAGTGGATTTTCGCCTCAGCGAAGAGCAGGAGCTGTTTGTCAAAGGAGTGCGCGATTTTGCTCGTTCGGAGATCGCGCCCTTGTGCGCGAAGATGGACGAGGATGGCGGCATTGACGCCGCGTTGCTGCAGCGCATTCGCGCCCAGGGTTACTTCGGCCTCTGCTTTCCCGAACGCTATGGTGGGCTCGGTCTGAGCACGCTCAGCTACGGGCTGGTGATCCGCGAATTGGCACGCGTCGATCCCGGCATCGCCATCATGATTTCCGTGCACAACGGCGTCGGCAGCACGCCGCTGATGCAGTTCGGTAGCGAGGAGCTGCGGCGCGAAATCTTGCCGCAGATGGCGGCGGGTTCGATCGCCAGTTTCTGCGTGACCGAGCCCGGCGCGGGCAGCGATGCGGCGAGCCTGCGCGCACGCGCCGAACGAAGCCCGACGGGCTATCGGCTGAGCGGCGAGAAGATCTGGGTGACCAACGGCCATTTCGCCGACCACTTCGTCGTCACGGCTCGGCTCGCCGAACCACCGGGGCCGCGCGGCATCTGCGCATTCTTGCTGCCGCGCAACGCTGCGGGCCTGTCGATCGGCGCGAAGGAAGACAAGATGGGCCTGCGCAGCAGCGACGCCGTCTCGCTCGTCTTGGACGGCGTCGAAGTGCCGCACCAGCGGCTCTTGGGTCAGGAGGGCGACGGTTTCAAGATCGCGATGCAAGCTCTGGACGGTGGGCGCATCGGCGTCGCCTATCAGTCGCTCGGCGTCGCCGAGGCGGCGTTGGAGCTGGGCGCGCGCTACGCCCTCGAGCGCGAACAATTCGGCAAGCCGATCGCCGACAAGCAGGCCATTCAATGGATGCTCGCCGACACCGCGACCGAACTGGAACAGGCGACGCTACTGGCCCACAAGGCAGCCTGGCTCAAGGACGAGGGCCTGCCGTACGCCAAGGAAGCTGCCATGGCCAAGCTCGCCGCCAGTGAGATGGCGGGACGAGCCGTCGACCGCGCACTGCAGATCCACGGCGGCTA
>CAZLDF010000368.1:0-7987 GCA_964558095.1 uncultured Isosphaeraceae bacterium
TGGATTTTCTCGCCGAAGTCACCGAACACGAAGCGGCGCTGCTGCGCATTTACGGCAG
Source organism: uncultured Isosphaeraceae bacterium (assembly GCA_964558095.1). Classification (GTDB taxonomy): domain Bacteria; phylum Planctomycetota; class Phycisphaerae; order Phycisphaerales; family SM1A02; genus CAZLDF01. The sequence continues at coordinate 59 of CAZLDF010000368.1, forward strand.
GCTTCGCCCCGGCAATCCGCCGCAGGTCGAAAAGGCCCGCGCTCTGTTCAAGGAGAAGTTCTTCGACGACAACCGCTACCGACTGGGCAAGGTCGGGCGCTTCCGCATCAACCGCAAGTTCGACATGGAAGTGCCCGAGGACATCATGCACATCCGGCCGGCGGACTTCCTCGCGGTCATCCGCTACATCCTCGATCTGCGCGCCAAGCGCAACCGCGCCCACGTGGACGACATCGACCACCTGGGCAACCGGCGCCTGCGCACGCTCGATGAACTGGCGGTCGAGGAAATGCGCAAGGGCTTCCTGAAGCTGCGGCGCACGGTGCAGGAGCGCATGAGCGTCAAGGACCCCGACGAGCTGAGCAAGATTTCCGATCTGGTCAACAGCAAGTCGATTTCGAGCGCGATCGAGTTCTTCTTCGGCCGCAGCGAATTGTCGCAGGTCGTGGACCAGACCAATCCGCTGTCGATGCTGGTGCACGAGCGGCGGCTTTCGGCGCTGGGGCCCGGCGGCCTGAACCGCAAGCGCGCGGGCTTCGAGGTGCGCGACGTGCACATCTCGCACTACGGCCGCATCTGCCCGATCGAAACGCCCGAAGGCACGAACATCGGCCTGATCGCCTCGCTGGGCATCTACGCCAAGATCGACGAGTACGGCTTCCTTCAGACGCCGTATCGCGTGGTCAAGAACGGCCAGGTGAGCGGCGACATCGAGTACCTGCGCGCCGACCAGGAAATGAAGGCGATTCTCGCGACATCCGACGTGCTCGACGAAAAGGGCCGCCTGCCCTCGGGCCCCGTGCTGGCGCGCGTCGCCGGCGACCTGGCGCAGGTGAGTTCGTCGGACGTGCAGTTTGTCGATATCTCGGCCAAGCAGATCGTGGGCGTGTCGGCGGCGCTGATTCCCTTTCTCGAGCATGACGACGCCAACCGCGCCCTGATGGGCAGCAACATGCAGCGCCAGGCCGTCCCGCTGGTCAAGGTCGAAGCCCCGCTCGTCGGCACCGGCATGGAGCAGATGGCCGGGCTCAACTCCGGCATGCTCGTGCAGGCGCGGCGAGGCGGAACGATCACCAGCGTCGATGCCGAGCGCATCATCATCGACAACGCCGACGAATACGAGCTTCGCAAGTTCCGCGGCCTCAACGAGCGCACCTGCCAGAACCAGAAGCCCGTCGTGAAGCTCAACCAGAAGGTCAAGACCGGCCAGATCATCGCCGACGGCGCCTCGACGAAGATGGGCGAACTGGCCATCGGCAAGAACGCGCTCGTCGCGTTCAACACCTTCGACGGCTACAACTTCGAAGACGCCATCGTCATCTCCGAGCGCCTGGTCAAAGACGACGACTTCACCTCCATCCACATCGAGTCCTTCGACGTGGAGGTGCGCGAAACGAAGCTGGGTCGCGAAGAATTCACTCGCGATATTCCCAACGTCTCGGAGAAGATGCTGCGCAACCTCGACGAGGACGGCATCATCAGCGTCGGCGCGCGCGTCGGCCCGGGCGACATTCTCGTCGGCAAGGACAGTCCCAAGTCCACGAACGAGCTGACGCCCGAGGAAAAGCTGCTGCACGCGATCTTCGGCCGGGCGGGCGAGGACGTGAAGAACGACTCGCTGGAAGTGCCCGCGGGCACCGAGGGCATCGTCATCGGCGCCAAGAAGTTTTCCCGCCGCATGCACCTCAGCGACGAGCAGAAGAAGCGACTCAAGGTCGAGATGGCCGCGAAGGAAGCCGAGTTCGATACGCGGCAGATCGACCTGTTCCGACAGATGGTCGCCCGCGTCAACGAGATCACCGGCTCGGACATGGTCGATCCGTCAACGCGCCAGAAGGTCGGCGCTTCAGACATTCCCGAGGTCATCCTGGAGCAGATCGACAACTTCGACGAGAAGTGGATCAAGGGCTCGAAGGAAGCGCGCGAGCAGGCGCTGGTCGTTCACGGCCAGTTCTGGCCCCGCATTCAGAAGCAGCAGAAAGAGAAGAAGCGCGTCCTCGAGCACATGAAGCGCGGCGACGAACTGCCCAGCGGCGTGCTCGAAATGGTCAAGGTCTGGCTGGCGACCAAGCGCCAGCTTTCCGTCGGCGACAAAATGGCCGGACGCCACGGCAACAAGGGCGTCATCGCCAAAATCGTCCCCGAAGAGGACATGCCGTTCCTCGAAGACGGCACGCCCATCGACGTGCTGCTCAATCCGCTGGGCGTCCCCAGCCGCATGAACGTCGGCCAGCTTCTGGAAACGCACTTGGGCTGGGCGGCGAAGGTGCTGGGCTTCCAGGCTGTCACCCCCGTTTTCGACGGCGCGACCGAGCAGGAAGTGCTCGCGGCGATTGAAGAAGCCAACGTGCACATCACCCAGCGCGTCAATGAATTCGAGTCCACCGGCAAGAACCCCGGCGGGCGGCGCGAGCTGCTGGCGAAGATTCCCAACGGCGGCAAGGTGCAGATGTACGACGGCCGCACCGGCGAACCCTTCCACCAGAAATCGACCGTCGGCTACATGTACCTGCTGAAGCTGCATCACCTCGTCGATGACAAGATCCACGCCCGCGCCACCGGACCTTACAGCCTCATCACCCAGCAGCCGCTGGGCGGCAAGGCGCGCACCGGCGGGCAGCGCTTCGGCGAGATGGAAGTCTGGGCGCTCGAAGGCTACGGCGCCGCGTTCGTGCTCCAGGAACTGCTGACGGTCAAGAGCGACGACGTCGAGGGCCGCACCAAGATTTACGACTCGATGGTCAAGGGCGTCAACACGCTCGAAGCCGGCATGCCCGTCGTGTTCGACGTGCTCTGCCACGAGATCCGCGGCCTGGGCATGAACATCACGCTGGAGAAGCTTCAACTGGACGGCGGCAGCCTGCTGTAAGCAGCGGCGACACCGATGACCGAGGAACGAATGTCGGATTGGCGTGATTTGAGCATTGAGAATCTTCATGCCGCACAGGTGTTGCATGCGGGCGGCTACGCGCGCAGCGCCGCCAGCCGGGCCTACTTCGCGGCGTATGCCGCCGTGACGTCGAATCTCACCCGACGGGTGACGTTCGGAGCGGGTCGTGAGAACCCGCCGCATGCGATCCTGCCGCAGATTGTTCAGAGCAATGCTGCCAGCCACCTGGGCGTGGCCCAGAGGCGGACCGCGGCGCGACTGGTCAGGAAGCTTCAGGCAAGCCGCGTTGCGTCGGACTATGACCCGACCACAACCGTTGATCGAACGACCTCGCTGCAATCGCTTCGAGAAGCGGCTCACCTCCTTCAATTGCTGGAGGTGAATTGAATGGTCGCTCAGACAAGGGAGAACATCGCCACGGTCGTGCAGGAGTACTTGCGCCGCAATCCAGGCGAGGGAGAACCGGCGCGCGTCGTGGCGGAGGATGTGCGTCTCGGGGACGCGGCGCACGCATGGTGGTGGGTGCCGGTGGTCTTCGACGCCGACCCGCACAAGAGGCACCTGTACTACGAGCTGTTCAGCACCATTGAGGAGCAACTTGATGAGAACGAGCATCTCAACGTATTGCTCATTCCGCGTCCAACGCAGTTGCCCGAGCCATAGCGCTCGTTGAGCCCACGCGCACGTCGCCGACTCTTCCGCAGCCACTTTGAACTGAATCGACAGCTTCACGCTGAGAGCACGCACAATGATGATGATGATGAACGAAGCCGTGTACGATCGCGTCAATGACTTCGGCTCGGTGAAGATCACCCTCGCCAGCCCCAACGACATCCGCTCGTGGAGCTTCGGCGAAGTCAAGAAGCCCGAGACGATCAACTACCGAACCTACCGCCCCGAAAAGGATGGCTTGTTCTGCGAGCGCATCTTCGGGCCCGAACGCGACTACGAGTGCGCTTGCGGCAAGTACAAGGGCACCAAATTCAAGGGCATCATCTGCGACCGCTGCGGCGTGAAGGTGACGCACAGCCGCGTTCGCCGCAAGCGCATGGGCCACATCAACCTCGCGGCGCCCATCGTGCACATCTGGTTCTTCAAGGCCCTGCCCAGCCGCCTGGGCACGCTGCTGGGCATGAAGACGGCCGACCTCGAGAAGGTGATCTACTTCCAGGATTACGTCGTCACCGAGAAGGGCACGACGGACCTCGACATCAAGCAGGTGCTCACCGAGGACGAATACCGCGCCGCGGTCGAAAAGCACGGCGCTTCCGCCTTCACCGCGCTCATGGGCGCCGAGGCTGTGCGCGAACTGCTCGAGCGGCTGGACCTGCACGCGATGGCGCAGGAACTTCGCGACGAGCTGGGCAAGACGCGCAGCAAGCAGAAGGTCAAGGACATCTCCAAGCGGCTGAAGCTCGTCGAGCAGATTCGCGGCAGCGAAAACGATCCGACGTGGATGGTCCTGGACGTCATCCCCGTCATCCCGCCCGATCTGCGCCCGCTGGTGCTGCTGGAAAGCGGCAACTTCGCGACGAGCGATCTGAACGACCTCTATCGGCGCATCATCAACCGCAACAACCGCCTGAAGAAGTTGATGGACCTCAATGCGCCCGAGGTCATCATCCGCAACGAGAAGCGCATGCTGCAGCAGGCGGTCGATGCGCTGTTCGACAACGGCCGCTGCCGCCGACCGGTGCTGGGTTCGAGCAACCGACCGCTGAAGTCGCTGACGGACATGATCAAGGGCAAGCAGGGCCGCTTCCGCGAGAACCTGCTGGGCAAGCGCGTGGATTATTCGGCGCGATCGGTGATCGTCGTGGGTCCGGAGCTTGGCCTGCACCAGTGCGGCCTGCCGAAGAAGATCGCGCTCGAACTCTATCAGCCGTTCATCATCCGCAAGCTCAAGGAGCAGGGCCTCGCGGACACGATCAAGAGCGCCAAGCGCATGCTGGAGCGCCGCGACCCGGAAGTGTGGGACATTCTCGAGCAGGTGATCTACCAGCACCCGGTGCTGCTGAATCGCGCGCCGACGCTGCACCGCATGGGCATCCAGGCGTTCGAGCCGGTGCTGGTCGAAGGCAACGCGATCATGATTCATCCGCTGGTGTGCACGGGCTACAACGCCGACTTCGACGGCGACCAGATGGCGGTGCACTTGCCGCTGTCGGTCGAAGCCCAGGCCGAGGCGCACGTGCTGATGATGTCCACGCACAACATCTTCAGCCCCGCCAACGGCAAGCCCATCGTCTCGCCCAGCCAGGACATCGTCATGGGCGTCTATTTCATCACGCACATCGACGATCAGTCCGACACCCGGCCGGTCGAGAAGCTGCGCCACTTCCGCAATTCGCACGAAGCCCTGCTGGCGTTCGATTTCAAGCAGATCAAGCTGCACGAGCGGATCGTGGTGCGCCTGCAGCGATTCGACGAAGTGGTGGCCAGCGAGAAGGCCGCGGGCGCCGAGCCCCTGCCCGCCAACCGCCGCATCGTCACCACCGTCGGCCGGATCATCTTCAACGACATCCTCCCGATGGGCATGCCGTTCTACAACTGGACGATCGGCAAGAAGGGCTGCAGTCGGGTGATCGACGACACGTTCGCACGCATGGGCAAGGCGAAGACGCTCGATCTGCTGGACAACATGAAGGCGATCGGGTTCAAGAGCTCGACCATCTCCGGCCTTTCCATCGGCATCACGGACCTGCGCAGCCCCGCGACCAAGCAGCAGCTCATCAACGAGACGCAGGCGAAGGTCGATCGCGTCGAGGCTGCGTATAACGCTGGCGCCATCACCGAGCGCGAGCGTCACAACCAGCTTCTGGACTTGTGGGCCCACTGCCGCGAGCAGATCACCAAGCAGCTCGTCACTACGCTGCGCGAGGACCGCCGCGACGAAAACGGCATCCCGATGCCCATCGACGGCGATCAGGGCCAGCGCTATCTCAACCCCGTCTTTCTTATGTCCACGTCCGGCGCCCGCGGCAACATCAGCCAGATGCAGCAGCTCGCGGGCATGCGCGGCCTGATGGCCAAGCCCTCGGGCGAAATCATCGAAACGCCCATTCGCGCCAATTTCCGCGAAGGCCTCAACGTGCTCGAGTACTTCTCCTCGACGCACGGCGCCCGCAAAGGACTGGCCGACACGGCCCTCAAGACCGCCGACTCGGGCTACCTCACCCGCAAGCTCTACGACGTCGCGCAGGCGATCGTCGTCAACGAGTTCGATTGCGGGACGAAGATGGGCGTGCCCAAGCGCGCCATCTATAAGGGCGAGGAAGTGGACGTGCCGCTGAAGGAAGCGATCATCGGCCGCACCAGTCTGCACAACATCGTCAACCCGATCACGGATCAGACGATCGTCGCCGCGAACCAGGTGATCACCGCCGACATCGCCGACAAGATTGAAGCGCTGGGCATCGACAGCGTGCAGGTTCGCAGCGCCTTGTCGTGCGAAACCACGCGCGGCGTGTGCGCGCTGTGCTACGGCATGGACATGTCCAGTGGCCAGCTCGTGGAGGAGGGCCTGGCCGTCGGAACCATCGCCGCTCAGTCCATCGGCGAGCCCGGCACCCAGCTCACCATGCGCACGTTCCACACGGGCGGCGTGGCGTCGCGCGGCCTGGTGGAAACCAGCCACAAGGCCGGCCACAGCGGCGTCGTCGAACTGCGCGACTGCAACGAGGTCGAAGTCGAACTCGCCGACGGGTCGAAGATTCTCACGTCGCTCAAGCGCAACGGCGAGTTCGCCGTGCTCGACGAGCGCGGCCGGGAACTCGAAAAATACAAGGTGCCCTACGGCGCCGTGCTCAAGCACAAGAGCGGCGACAAGGTCCGCAAGGGCCAGATCCTCGTCGAGTGGGACCCCCACCGCGTTCCGATTCTCGCGGAAAAGTCCGGCATCGTCCGCTTCAAGGACATCGAGATCGGCGAGACCGCCCGCGAAGAAGCCTCGAAGAAGGGCGTGCGCGAACTCATCGTCGTGCCGCACACCGGTGAAAAGCACCCGCAGATCATCATCGAGGACGACAAGGGCAGCATTCTCGACTTCCACCACCTGCCGGCGAAAGCACGCATCGAAGTCGCCGAGGGCCAGCAGATCAAGATGGGCCAGATGCTCGCGCGTCAGCCCAAGGAAGTGCTGGGCTCGGCCGACATCGTCGGCGGTCTGCCCCGCGTCACCGAAATCTTCGAGGCCCGCACGCCCAAGGACCCGGCCGTCACGGCTGAAATCTCCGGCGTGGTCGAACTGCACTCGGACAAGCGCAAGGGCAAGATGACCATTCGCGTCATTTCCGACGCGGGCATCGAGCACGATCACCACGTGCCGCAGGGCAAGCACCTGCTCGTCCATGCCGGCGACCGGGTGATGGCGGGCGACCCGCTGACGGAAGGCCCGCTGATCCCGCACGATATTCTGCGCATCAAGGGCGAAGAGGCGCTCTACACCTACATGCTCGACGAGGTGCAGAACGTCTATCGCGCGCAGGGCGTGCCGATTTCCGACAAGCACATCGAGGTGATCCTGCGCCAGATGCTCGGCAAGGTGCGGCTGCTCTCGCCCGGCGACACCGATCTGCTGCCCAACGAGGTGGTGGACAAGTTCAATTTCCACGAGGCCAACGAGCGTCTCGGCGAGATGCTGCGCGTCGCCGATCCCGGCGACACCACGCTGCCGCTCGATGCCCTGGTCAGCAAGGACGAGGTCAAGGAGGCCAACTCAGTTGCCGAGGCCCAGGGCAAGCAGCCCGCCAAGACCAAGCGTCCCCGGCCGGCGACGGCTAAGACCCTGCTGCTGGGCATCACCAAGGCCTCGCTCCAGGCCGAGTCCTTCCTGTCGGGCGCCTCGTTCCAGGAGACCACCAAGGTGCTCACCGAGGCGGCGATCAGCGGGCTGGTCGACAAGCTCGTTGGCCTCAAGGAGAACGTCATTCTGGGCCACCTGATCCCGGCCGGCACGGCCTTCAAGCCGCACGCCGAACTTCGGGTCCGGCATCTGGCCGAGCCCGTGCCTGAGCGCGAACTGGCCCCGGTCGAGGCTC
>CAZLDF010000369.1:0-4433 GCA_964558095.1 uncultured Isosphaeraceae bacterium
GGAGACGTCGCACCGATGCGCACTCCCAGTCCAGCAGACGCGCCACGACAGACCGACGACGAACCGCCGCCCGTGACTAACGCAACCGACACTCCCCGAACTGAAACCGTCACCATCGCCGGCGAAGAGTTCGAGCTCGAACTGGCGATCGACGTCGCCTCGCGCGCCCGTGGACTCAGCCGTCGCGATTCGATCGACCCGACCGGCGGAATGCTGTTCGTGTTCCCGCGCCCCGCGTGGCAGTCGTTCTGGATGAAGCACTGCGTGACCGATATCGATCTGATTTTTCTCGATGAAACCGGCAGGATTACAGCCTTGCACGAGATGCCCGTCGAGCCGCCGCAACGCGCTGGCGAAACGGAAACGGACTATGAAAACCGGCTGATAAGCTACGTCAGCGAGCGGCCCGCGCTGTTCGCCATCGAGCTGGCACCGGGGTCGATAAGGCGGCTGGGGTTACAGGTCGAAGACCGAATCGAGTTGGATCGTGGCCGCCTCAAGGCCATGGCGCGGTGAACCGATGCCGGGGAGGCTCCGCCGCCCGGCGCGGCGAAGCGGAGGAGGCGGCGCGCATTCATGTCAGGCCGGCAGGTCTATGTCACTGCTCTGGAGGGTGATCTGGAGTTCGCTCGCGCGGTCGCCGAGCGCTTGCGAAGCGCCGGCTCGCGCGAGCCTCGCCTGCGCTTCGACGTTGCGGCCGCCGAGGAAGTGCAGGAGCGCGGCGGCCAGGCCGAAGCGGTGGTCTTCATCGCGCCGCCCGCACACCGCGACAACAGCGTCTTCACGCTCCTCTCGTCGCTCGAAGAAACGGGCGTGCCGGTCATCGCGCTCATCGGCGCTGCCTTGCCGCCCGGCAATCCATACGAATTCACGGGCGCGTTCATCCAGCCGCGCGAGTTCGACCCATCGGCGCTTATCGCCCAGCTTCAAGGGATGCTGCACCGCCAGAACGTGGTGTCGCGCTTGATGGAAGAAGTCGCGCTCGCGCGGCGATTCCACGGCGGGCTCGAAGGCCAGATCGCGAAAATGCACGAAGAACTCCAGCTTGCGGCCATCGTGCAGCGCGAGTTCCTGCCGCGCGAATTGCCATCGCTCCACGGCGTCTCGTTCGCCGCGATGTGGAGGCCGACGAATTACGTCTCCGGCGACATCTACGACGTCATCCGGCTCGATGAAGATCACCTGGGCGTGTTCATCGCCGACGCCGTCGGTCACGGCGTGCCGGCGGCGCTGATGACCATGGTCATCACGCGCTCGCTGAACACCAAGGACGTGCAGGAGAAGAGCTACAGCATTCTCGAGCCGTCGGAAGTGCTCTCGCGATTGAACGCCGAGATGATCCGCCGCCAGGGCCGCTCGACGCGCTTCGCCACCGCCTGTTATGCCGTCGTCAACTGCCGAAGCCGCGAGATGAAGCTGGCGGGCGCCGGCCATCCGCCGCCGCTGCTGCTCGGCGCCGACGATTCGGTGCGCCTGCTGGAAACGCAGGGCGGGCTGCTGGGCGTCTTCGCTGACGAAACCTACAGCCAGATCGAAGTCGAGCTGCGGCTCGACGACACGATGCTGATGTATTCCGACGGCTTCGAGCAGGCGTTTCCCGCCGAGGCCGTCAAGACGCTGCACGGCCGCAAGATGCCGACGCTGCGCTATCGCGACGAGTTCGCGCGCCTCGCGAGCTTTCGCACGCCCGATGCGATGATTCAGCGCATCAGCCGCCGGCTGGACGACCAGTGCGGCTCGCTGCACCAACTCGACGACCTGACGCTGATCTGCATGCGCGCCGGGCCGTTGCTCCAGCAGCCGACGGACTCGCACGCGACGCCGCAGGTGCATGCCGCGCCGGTGCAGTCAGTGGCGATTGGGCGCGCGCATCAACTGTGACCTCCCCCAGTCGCGAGCCAACGGCTCGCGGAGTCGATTGAAGTCAGCGGCAGGTTTTGCAGACACGAGCGATTGGAGGCTCGGCTTGCAGGCTGCAACAGTGGAAGCACAGCGGAAACCCGTGCGCCTCAATGGCCCGGCGTGATTCTGCAGCCCTCCGAACGTGACGCAGGCTCGTGACGACTTCTCGCCGCAGGGCGCAAGAGCGTTGCCAAGTGCTCAGCGGTCGCCGCGGCGATCCCCTCGGTGAGGACACCCGAAGTTACCAACGTCTTACGTTTCCCGCTCGGAGTGCGGACGAACGTCACGGACAAACCTGACGTCCGCCCTCCGGGCGGAGATACGAAAGAGTGCAAGGAAATGCAATGAGGGCCGCCGGCGAACAGTGGCTTGCTCGCCAAGCGTCGCGGCGCCACTGGCGACGCGCGTGCGCCTACGGGCGAGGGAGCAAAACGCATCGCGGCTTGAATGCACCTTGCAGTTTGAACCATGGGGAGGCGCGGCGGCGGTTGGGCGCAGAATTCCGCGCGCATCGAGTGGGATGGCGCAACGCCGTCGTCTCAGCTTCCCAATCCGCTCGCCTCCGCTCGCGGCTCTGATGCGGCATCGTCGAAGCGCGCGCAAACGTGACGCTGTCGCGGCGGGGCGGTGGACTTCGCCGCAATCGCGGGAACAATCGAAAGAGTCTTGCGTCTTGCGTCTTGCAGGCTTGAGGGCTTGGAAACCTGGAGGTTTAGAGAACTTCGACGCCTTCCATTTGGACGTTTGGACTCTTGGACGTTTTAACGTTTCTCCCGCTCATTGACAATCGCATAGCGCCCCACCCCACCCCATGCCCCCATTGCGTCGCCTTCGTGGCTCCGTAGTAAACGAACCTTGGACTTGTCAAGTGAATTCGCCGTGAATCCTGCGAAAAAAATTGGAAACGTCACAAATGCGCGAAACTAAACCCCCTCCGGCAATGCGGATTTGCGCACAATCGTGACGCTCTTCGGAGAAATCTCTTGACTGGGGACAGGAGACAGGAGACAGGGGACAGGGGACAGGAAAACAGTGCGCATTCGGCATCGTTCTCAATCACCAAATCACCAGATCGCCAAATCACCAAAGCACCACACCCCCCCCCCACACCGACTCACCGCATTCGGCGAAGCACGTTCGCCACGACCCGTGCGATGTAGTCCGTTTCGACATTGAGCCGATCGCCGACGATCACCGATCCGAGTGTCGTCTGCTGGATCGTGGTCGGGATCAGCGCGACCTCGAACCAGTCTTCGCCGACGTCTGCGACGGTGAGCGAGACGCCTTCGACCGCGACCGAGCCTTTGTCAACCACGACCGGCATCAAGTCGCGCCCGATCCGCAGTCGCAGGCGGCGCTCGGTCGTGTCGTCGCGCACGTCGGCGACCTCGGCGACGGCGTCGATGTGGCCCTGGACGATGTGGCCTCCCATGAGCGTCAGCGGCGTGACGGAGTGTTCGAGGTTCACCTCGGCGCCGGATCTCAGCCCGCCCAGCGTCGTCATCTTCAGCGTCTGCGTGACGACGTCGAACTGGAGCGTGTTCGCCGTGCCGGGCGGTGCCGCGACCGTCAGGCAGCAACCGTTGACGGCGATCGAATCGCCGTGCTGGGGGGCGTGATCCCAATCGCCGGCGTCGATGCGCAGGTTCGCCCCGGACGGGCGAAGCAGCACCGACCTGACTCTGCCAACATGTTGGACGATCCCGGTGAACACGATTCAAAAAGGTCCAAGAGTCCAAGAGTCCAAAGTCCAAGTTCGGCGAACCGGTTTCGAGAGTCCAGAGTGATCCACGTCGCCGCTGTCCGATTTGGACATTTGGACATTTGGACGTTTCGATATTTCGTCGCTTCGGGGGGCGGAGCCTAGTCTTTCTTGACGCCGACGCCAAGGCCTTGGATACTCCGGGGTCTGCCCGACGCCCGCTCCATCGAGACGGTTGTGCCTTAGCCGCAGGAGAAAACGGCCTATGTATCGGCCTGACGCAGGACGAACTCGTTCGCACACCCCACACGCCGCGCTCTTCGCGCTCGCCTTTGCGGCGCTGGCGATCGTCGCGGTCGGCGGCTGCCGGACTTCGGGCGCCGGCGACGCGGGGCCCGCCACGGCGTCGGGCCTGCCGGAGCTTCAGCCCGTCAAGCTGCCCGACATCGAAGACTATTACACCATCGGACCGGAAACGGCGCGCGGCATGGGCTATCGATTCCTCTGGCAGGCTGAGACGCTCGTCGAGGGCCGCGACGGCGTCAAGCTCCTTTCCGCGCAGGATGACAGCGTGTTCGTGCTCGACGGCCTGAACTTCCTCTCGCGATTGAACCGGGAAGACGGCGCGACGATCTGGCGTCTTCCGGTCGCCAGCGCGCACGAGGACATTCTCGCGATCGACTACCTGCCGCAGCGTGATCGCATCTATGTCACCACGAGCGGCGCGCTGCTCGTCCACGACGCGGCCAACGGCAACCAGGTCGGCAAGCAGCGCTTCCAGATCATGGCCAACACCCCCCCCGCCCGCTATGGCCCGTTCATGATCTAT
>CAZLDF010000370.1:0-4788 GCA_964558095.1 uncultured Isosphaeraceae bacterium
TCGTCGCGTAGCGCGTCTTGCCGCGATCCACCGCCCACTTGACGGCGTCGTGCGGCCGAACCTCCGCGACCTTGATGAACTGCCCGCCCGCGTTCTCGATCAGCTTGTCGAGTTTGCTCTTGCGCCACGTCGGGCCACGCAACACGAGCGTCGCATGATCGACGGGTTTGGCGGCATAGCGCTCCAGGCCTTCGCGATTGGAGAGTGCGCCCGGCGTTCTCGGCAGGTCGTCCTCGTCCTCCGCGGATTTCAGGAACTCATCGACGGGATCGACGACGACGAGCTTGTGCTGCTGCATCAGGCCGTAGCTGCGCAGCTCATCGAGCACCTGCGCGAGCGTTGCCGTGCGGCCGTCGAACTCGAACAGTTCGATCTCGCTGTGCTTCCGGCGCAGCGCGTCAGCCAACTCACGGGTGCGCTGCGCGAGGAGGAACGGTTCGGGTCCGGTGAAAACGACGATGGGCATGTCGCCCCCAGGTGAAGTGGGGGCCCCGGATTTCGTCTCGGACGATCGCCTGGCCATCGCCCCATGCTATCTGTTATCGGAATTCCCAGATTGCCAGCGGCGAAAGACGCCACCCGCCGGGGATGCGCCCATGCCCGCAGCCGTAGAACCCCACGCACCCACACGGACCGGCCGGCAGAAACCAAACACCAGCGCGACAACCGCGGAAACCTTCACCACCGCGATTGGCCGCAGAAAGGACGAATTCCCATGCATCGACCATTCAGCTTCATTCTTCTAGCGCTGTGCGCCGCCGTCGCTGCGCTCGCGTCAACGGCGCGGGCGGACGCCCGGCCCGATGCGACGCCCGGCGAGATCGCGCATCGCTGCATCGAGCGCATGGCGGTCATCTCGCATGCGCAGGTTCATCAGAACAACCGCGCGGCGCATCATTGCGTTCGAATCATCGAGCAGCTTCTTGAGGACGGCTCGGACGATGCGGCGCATGAAGCCGCGGCGACGTGCCTCGCGGGCATCGAAGCCGATTCGGCCGCCGCGATCGATCGCATTCGCGCGCTGGGCCGCCAGTGCCGCCAGGTCCTGGTGCATCTGAACGCGCCGGGCCTCGCCGTCGCGGTCGGCGAAGCGCAGCAGCGAGCCGTTGACGCTGTGCAGTTGTCCCGCCGGCGCGCTGTTCGCGCCATCCAGGCGGCCTTCGACGAATGACGCGTGTGTGAACCGCCGCTCGATCGCGCGAGATGGCCCGCGTTCGCGGCACCGCAACGCCATCATTCAACAATCCGCCCGCGGGCCCGCGCTCGCGGGTTTTGATTGCGCCCCACGACGGCGCGCGCCGGCGAGGCGGCAATCCATCCCCGTCACGCGACCTATGATGCTTCCATTGCTCCACGTTTGTTCAGGGTGAGGTGGATCGCGGATGCTGGTTTTGCATGTTCTTCGGGGCGCTGATCGCGGGAAGAAGTTTGAGCTTCCAGCCGGTCAGCCGCAGCTCATCGGGCGCTCGTCGGAAGCGCTGCCGATCACCGACTCGACGGTGTCGCGCCGCCACGCCGAATTGACCCCGGACGACGGCCGCTGGTACATCGCCGATCTGCATTCCTCCAACGGCACGTACGTCAACGGCCACGCGATCCACGATCGCGTCGAACTCCGCCCCGGCGACCAGATTCGCGTCGGCTCGACGCTGATGGTGATCATGGTGGGCTCGGAGGACCCCAGGCACGCGCCCATCGAGCTGATCGAGCCGGAAATGCTCGACGTGACGGTCGAGCGCACGATCTCGGGCGTTCAGGGGGGAGACGGGAGCGAGGGGGGGGGCGGGTCCAACGAAGACTCGATGATTCTCTCCTCGCCCGATCCCGTCGCCGCGGCCAGACATCACCTGCGCGTCATCTACGAATTGCACGCACTGACCAGCGCGACCCTCGATCGCGATGAACTGCTGCAGCGCGTCATGGACCTCATCTTCGAGCAGTTCCGCCCCGACCGCGGGTTCATACTGCTGGGCGACGATCCGGAGAAGCACCTTCAGCCGGCGGTCGTGCGATACAAGGTGCCGCCGAAAAGGCTCGATGAAGGGCACATTCCCGTCAGCCGCACGATCATCCGCCACACGCTCACGCGGCGCGAAGGGGTGCTTTCGACGAACGCGATGAACGATCAGCGCTTCCGCAGCGGCGATTCGGTGCGCGACTACGGCATCCGCAGCGCGATCTGCGTGCCGATTGTCGCCTCCGGCCGCACCTTCGGCGTAATCCACATCGACTCGTCGCTGGCCAACTTCACCTTCACCGAAGCGCAGTTGCGATTGCTCAACGCCATCGGCCAGCACACGGGCCTGGCGCTCTTGGGCAAGGAACTGGTGCGCACGCAATTGCAGACCGAGCGGCTGGCGGCGATCGGCCAGGCGGTGGCCTCGCTCAGCCACGCGATCAAGAACATCCTGCAGGGGCTTCGCGGCGGCGCGGATGCCGTCGAACTCGCGCTCAACCGCGGCGACCTCGACATGGCGCGACAGGGCTGGCCCATCCTGTCGCGAAACCTCGATCGCATCTATCAGCTCACGCTGAACATGCTCGCCTGGGGCAAGCCCGCGCACCTTGACATCGAGCTGATCGACCTCAACAGCTTGATTCGCGAAGCGATCGAGCTGCTGCAGGCGCAAGCCGACGCGAAGAAGGCGGCGCTGGTGACCGAACTCGACGAAACCCTGCCGCCGATGCCCATCGACGGCGGCGCGATGCACCAGGTGCTGATGAACCTGCTGACCAACGCGATCGAAGCCGTCCCGCCGAAGAAGGGCATCATCACCGTGCGATCGAGCTTTAGCGCAGAGTCGCTGCGCGCAGCGATCGAAGTCTCGGACAACGGGCCGGGGATTCCGCAGGAATGGCAGGGGCCGATCTTCGAAGTGTTCACCTCGATGAAAGGCCAGCGCGGCACCGGGCTGGGCCTGGCTGTCAGCAGGAAGATCGTCGAGGAGCACGGCGGAACGATCTCCGTAGAGTCGACAGTCAACGAAGGCGCGACGTTCACAGTCACCCTGCCCGCCGATCACGAGGGTCTTCGCGCCGGCGACACGCGCCCGCCCAGGCCGATCTCCCGCGGCGAAGAAGGCCTGGAGTTCCAGTAATCCGCGCGCTCCTCGCTGGCGCTCGCGCACGCATCGCAACTTCAAGCGGCCAAACGTTACAGCCGCGTGACAGTTCCGCGGCCGAGGCAGCCGTACATTTCCCTGTGCAGCGATCGGTCCTTTCGTTTCACGCACGGGAGACGGCACATGACACGCACCATCAAGCGAACGTTCTGCCTCGCAGCGATTCTCGGACTATTCATCATGACCGCGACGGCGAGCGCCTGCGGCACGTATGGGGACGGCGACCTCGAATACGACGCGATCGGCGACGATCCGGCGATCGCCCGCGCGTCGCTCGATGCGCTTCGCGGCGCCGGGCCCGCCGGGCTTGCGCTTCTGCTGGAAGCGCACAGCGACGTGATCGACGCCGCGGCCGCCGCGGGCTGGCGGAGTGACGACGCCGCGACGCAGGAACTGTGGGATCGACTGCGACTCGCCATCGACGCCGTGGGCGGCGCCAAGGACAATCACGTCGCGCGGCTCTTTTGGCACACCGATTTCGACCAGGCCAGGCGAGCCGCGAAAGAATCCAACAAGCCCATTCTCTCGCTGCGCCTGCTCGGGCGCCTGGATGAGGATCTCTCGTGCGCCAACAGCCGGTTCTTCCGCACGATCCTCTATGCGAACGGAAAGGTCTCAAGTGTCTTGAACGATCATTTCGTGCTGCACTGGCAGTCGGTTCGCCCCGTGCCGCAGATCACGATCGACTTCGGCGACGGTCGCGTCATCAAGCGAACGATCACCGGCAACAGCATCCACTACGTGCTCGACAGCGAAGGCCGGCCGATTGACGCTCTGCCGGGCCTCTATGGGCCGAGCGCGTTTCTTCGCTCGCTTCAGGAATCGCTGCGACTGTCACAAAACCTCGCGCGTGCCCCTGACGATGAAACGCGGACAGTCATGCTGGCGAGGCATCACGCCAATCGAGAGGCGGTCATCAAAGGGCGATGGCTGAGCCATCTGCAATCCATCGGCGCGATCACGCAAGACGAAGCCGTGGCCGCGGTCAACCTCGCCGCATTCAGCGAACCGGGCGTCTCCTTCGCCTCGCAGATCGACCCGCAGGCGATTCCCGCGATGATCGCCATGCCGGTGGCGTTCACCAAGGCGGGCGTCGAGCAGCCGACGCTCGTGGCGATGGGCCTCGATGCGCACAAGCTGGAAGAAAGCACCTCCGACGAAGTCTGGCGGCGGATCGCGCAACTGTATGAGCCGCAAAGCACGCTGGATCAAACGAGCATTGCGCTCATGAAGCGCAAGACGCCCGATGCGCTGCTCGCGTCACAGGTCAGCTACGTCAAGACCCTGGAAGAGGATCCCATGCTGCAAGTGATCCTCAAGTTTCAACAATCGATCGCGCTGGACACGGTCCGCAACGAGTTCATGCTGCACCGACGCATTCACGAATGGTTCGCGGCTGGCGAAGTCGATGGCGTGAGCGCGGATGGCCTGAACTCGCGCGTGTACGCCGAACTGTTCCTGACGCCCGAGAGCGACCCGTGGCTGGGGCTCGTGCCCGCGAGTTCGTACGCCGCGCTCGACGGCGGCGGATTGTCGTGCGAGTGACGCGCGAGCGATGTGTGCGTGATGCGCCTATCGGGCAGACGGACTTAAAGTCCGTCTGCCTGCGCTCTCAGAAACTCCATGAGCTTCTCGTGGTTCTCGACCGAGAGTTCGCTGTTGGGCA
>CAZLDF010000371.1:0-3323 GCA_964558095.1 uncultured Isosphaeraceae bacterium
GCACGCCGCCGCCGGGCCGCGCGGCCGAGCCGCTGCGTCTCCAGGATCGCCAGCAGATTCTCGCGCACCGTGAGCCGCTGGAAGACGCTGGGCTCCTGGCTCAGGTAGCCCATGCCGCGCAGCGCATGACGGTACATCGGCAGCGTCGTGACGTCCTGGCCCTTGAAGTTCACGCGCCCCGCTTCCGGCGTGATCATGCCGATCGTCATGCGGAAGCTGGTGGTCTTGCCCGCGCCGTTGCGGCCGAGCAGACCGACGATCTCGCCCGGCTCGATGTCGAAGGACACCTGATCGACGACGCGGCGACCGCCATAACTCTTCACCAGATTGCGAGCGCTCAACAACGGCACGGCGACAGTGTAGCGGCTCGCCGAGCGGGCGCGGAACGATCCCGCTGTTCGTGCCGCGGGTCGGGAGTCACTTGATGAAGCGAAACGCGAACGGGTAGCGGAATCGCTCGCCGCCGTTCGCCTTGACGCCGCCGACGATGACAAAGACCAACGAATACAGCGCCACCAGCGGCAGAAGGAAGAACCCGATGATCACAAACATCAGCATCACGCAGATGATGAGCAGAATGGTGATGGTGATCTGAAAGTTCAGCGACTCTTTTCCCTGGTCGTTCACGAACTGCGAGGTGTCCTTCTTGATCAGCCAGATGATGAGCGGCCCGATGATGTGGCCGAAGGGAATCAGGTAGCCTGCCAGCGCCAGCAGGTGCGCCAGCATGGCCATGGTTCGCTCTTCGTTGGTTGGGATGCCCGCAGGGGGGGACGGCGGCGCGGCTTGCTCGTCGATCATGCCCGCATTCTCCGCTCAATCGCCGCCTATGACAAGAATCGAATCGTCATCGGGTAGCGGAAGTATTCGCCCCGGTTCGCCGCGACCGCGGCTCGGATCACCCCGATCAACCCAACGACCCACAGCACTGGCATGAACACGATCCCCACCACCGTGATCCCCAGCGCCACGTGCAGAATGACGAACGAGATCAAAAAGTTCAGCGCTTCCCGGCCGTGATCGTCGTTGAAGGGCGAGATGTCCTTGCGCGCCAGCCAGATGATCAGTGGGCCCAGAAACGTCAGCATCCCCGATGAGACGATCGCCCCGATCGGCATGAGCAGGTGTGTCCAGATGGCGAACTGCTTCTCGGCCGGCGACAGGCCGTTCTCGCGAAGCCGCCCGGGGGTTGGCGCGGCGTTCGAGGCCGAGTGTTCCCGGCCGCCGGTTTGAATGCTGGGGTCCATTGTCGCCATCGCGATGCCCATAGCCGGTTCCGCTCCACCTGTGGAAAGCTTATGGGGAAACCGGCCGGCGATCTTTCAGCCAGCCGATCGCCTGCTCCGCGAGCGGTCGCCGAAGCGATCAGGCCGTGTCATCCGCCCGCGTACGACCCGCCGCCAGCTCATCCGCCCTTTCAACGCGGGGCGGCTCGTCGCCCGCTCGCGCCTCCGCATCCCCTTCGCCATCGGTGGATGGCGGCGGCGGCTCCATCCGCACCGGCTTCGCGTCCGCGTGCCACTCGTCGGGGTGCCGCTCGTGCGCCAGCGCGCCCACGATCAGGTGCATGTCCTGGTGGATGTAGTCATCGAGCTTGATGCGCTGATCGTCCGTCGTCTCGACCCACGCGATCGACTTCGCCATCCACTGCTTCATGTCGATGTCGCGAATCTGCGCGGCCGCGAACGCGCCCACCGGCGTGTGCAGCGTGCCGTCCTCCTCCAGCCGATATCGCTTCTTGCTCAGGCTCCAGTGCGTCCAAAGCATCCACACGCCGAACGGCAGACACGAGATGTAGGCCCACTGGAACCAGATGTTGAGCTGCGAATGCTGCGTGGGCTGCTCCAGGTGCTCCGCGAGGAACGCGGCCGCCGCGTCATATTCCTTCACTTCGTCGTCGGTGAGTTCGCGGCCGGCGGTCAGCTTCTCGTCGAGTTCCGTCTTGCGCTGCTCCAACTCGATGTACCGCGCGTAGAGCGCGTTGTCGCCGGGATAGCGAATGAAGAAGTCGTACGCGCCCCACAATCCCAGCACGATGCACACCACGGCGATGATGACCATTCGCAGCGTGTATGAGCGTTTGATTCGCGTTTCGATGGTCATGCCGGGGCGGTTTCTTCCAGGTCGGGGACCAGAGGATACGCAGTTGGTCCGCCTGAGGATCGCGGGGCGGGGGATTTGGCGGCAGCGCGAATCGTCCTTCTCAAGCTCGCCCGCGAGGGAATGGTAACGCGGAGGCGGTGTCCTTGTATGAGGGGAGGACTGACATGATGATGATGGCTCCCCGCTGCGGGCCAGGGAGGCGCTAACCGTGTTCCACGTCAAACTTCGCAAATCGGGTTTGGGTTTGGGCCTGGGTTCGGTCGTGTGGGCGGCGGCGATGTTGATCGCGGGGGGCTGCGCCAACTACGCCCAGGGCGGCGCGGGCGTCGGCGCGATCGTGGGAACCGTTGCGGGCGCTGCGATCGGCGACCACAACGGCCGCGGCCGCGAGGGCGCGGCGCTCGGGCTGCTCTCTGGCGCTGCGATCGGATACATGATCGGCAATGAATATGACAAGGCCGCGTGCGAGCCGGTTTACCGACCGTTGCCGCCGCCTCCAACTCGCATCTACTACAGCTCAGCCTGCGATTGGAAGCCGTACTACCCGACGTGTTCGCACGGCGGGTGGTCGAGCCGGTGCGTGCCGAGTTGCTCGCCGAGTTGGACAGTTTCGACGTACTCTTCGGCGTACTGCTCGCCGCGCTACTACCCGCCGTACCGCTGGTCGTACGTGTCGCGTTACTGCCCGCCGTACTATCCGGCGTCGTATGCGCATCTGCGCGTGTGGTTTGGCTGGCGAACGGGATACGGATCATGGGGTCGGGGCGGATGGTATTGCCCGCCGCGTCCCGTGCACCATGTTGTTCACCACCAGCATCACGCGCATCACGCGCATCATGCCGCGCCGCCGCGATTGGCGCCGCGGCCGCGGCCGCGGCCGCGACCGAGCCCGCCGCCGCCCCCCCCTGGGACGCTGTTTGTCGCGGGCAAGGCCGCTCGCGGGACACCGACACCGACGCCGACGCTTCGTGATGACCGGTCCGCCGCCCGGCGGGGCCACAACATTCAGCCGCGGCCGCTCACGACGCCAGGCTCGCGTCAACGGTCGCAGCCCCCCCCTGCGCTCGCCCCTTCGCTCGCCCCATCACCGCCCTCTTCATCGCGATCCTCGCCGCCCGAACTCGGGCAGAATCAACAGCCCCGGCCGCTGAAGCAGCCGCCGGCGAAGGAAGCCGCGGCGTCCGCGCGCGACCGCGACAAAGCATCTCCGAGTCGGCCGA
>CAZLDF010000372.1:0-6003 GCA_964558095.1 uncultured Isosphaeraceae bacterium
CGCGACGTGAAGGTACAGCAGGCCGTAAAGTCCAATCACCATTCCAAGACATGCCGCGATCGCGGGGTGATTAAGTGGCTGCATCCCGGCGAATCGAAACATCCACTGCGGATCCAACGCGGTGTACGCTCCCCACGCGATGTTGTAGAGACCCGCGGCGATGAACACGGCCTGATGCCAGCGGCGGCGGCGAATCATGTGCTGGCTCTGCCGATCGTTCCCGTCGAGGTCCGCTGGGGCGGCTTCCACGGCCAGCCCCCCCCCGGCATCCCCAGGGCCGCGTACAAGTCGCGCACGCCCGAGATCAGGACGCCCGCCGCCATCAGCGTCAGCGCCCAGCGGAGCCACAACGGCGCCGCGTGCCCGGCGGACGCGAATTCAGTTGTCGCTCCCCACCAATCAATCATGCCGGGAATCAAACACGCGATCATCGCCCCGTAGAGGATGCCCATGATCGCATGCGTCACGCGTTCGCCCGCGTACACGTCGCCCAGTTCCCGCCGCACAGCGATCTCGACGACGAAATCCCACAGCGTGAGCACGATCTCCGCGACCATCACCGCTGTGAGCAGGAGCACCCACCTTCCATGCCATTCGATCCAAGGCAAAGTTGCAAACAGCACGGCGTAGAGAAAATCGCGGGCTGCGTGAAGCGAAAGTTCGCTCGCCGCCTTGGGCCCGCGCGCCGGCAGTCGTGCCCGCCATTCATGGTAATACAGCGTGTCGAACGCGCCGATCACGCCTTGAATCGCCAGCAGCCACAACGCGACAATCACGTTCGCGCCTCCCGCGTTTCGAGAACGCCATCATACGACAGCAGCATTCCAATCAGCGGAAGTCGGACTTCCACGCGCACGGCTGTTCGATTCGGAGCGCCGGCGGGCTTTTCCGATCCGTCAACGCAAGGCGCGAGCCAGCGCGGCAGCCGGATGCGGACGCCGCCGACCCGGATCGCGGTTTGCATGTGATGATAACGGAGCCCACCGTATTCGACCTCCAAATTCACGTGCAGTTCCAGGCAACCGAATCGTTCGACGATGAGCCCCGAATCCGTGGACGACTGAATGCTCGCCAGCATCTGTCGACCGAAACGCCGCATCCAGACCTCGCTGCTGCCGCGCGGCCGAACGATGAGCCGGGTGTCAACCGCCTCCGCATTGCGGGGAAGGTGAAGCACTCGTTGAAGGGCTAAGGCGATCCACCCACGACCGTTGCGGACGTTGAACGAACCGCGGCCGCGCACTGGCCCAAATTCACCATGCGCACGCCGTACCGATTCATCGAGCGCCGCCCATGACGATCCCAGAAGCCGTCGATAGAGCGACGTTGAATCGACCAATGTCTTCACTTCCCGTCGAGAACGGCGTGCATTGAGCATCGGGTCAATGGAACAATTACGAAGTCGGCGCTGACAAATCGACAGGCTGGGCTGACACACTTGCGTTGCTGACGTCAATCCATCGCGCCGTCTCCGGTATCTCCCGCCCGCACTCCGGACAGTGATCACCCGTCAACTCGTACAACAAGTACCCGCACTCGCACAGCGGTTCTTCGACTTCGATGTTGATGCGCAGGCCGCAGCTTCCGCACCGCGCTTTCCCCGCTGCCAGCTTCTGCCCTTCGCCGCAGCGCGGGCACGTCAATGACACAAAGATCTTCTTGCCCAGCGCTCGCGGATGCTGCTTCATGCGCAGGTGCTCGATCAGCGACAGCACGGGCGTGACCACCGTGCCGCAGGAGACCAGGATCGACAGCACCGCCAGCGATTTGCCGGCCCAGTCCTCGAACGATTCCGTCCACATCACGCCGTTGATGAGCAGCGCCAGCGCCGCCGCCAGCGCAATCGTCACGAGCCGCAGCACGCGCCACGCCGGCCGCCGCAGTGGCAGCAAACTCAGCATGCCGACGTGCGCGATCCAAATGCACGCGATCGTCAGCGTCCCCGCGCTCTTGGCAACCTCCTCTGCGTATATGTACGGCTCTACCCACACCATCCCCAGCCACATCGCCAGCGCCGCCAGCGACGTCGCGACTCCCGCCCACATCAGTCCTCTCAGCACTTTGCGATCGAGCACGATCGCGCAGGCCAGGCACACGAGGCTGAATCCGCCGACGAGCAGCGACGTCGCCAGCGCGCGCTCGCCGAAGCGGCCGAAGTTCTGCTCGAAGATGATGACGACCACGCCCAGCGCCGCCGCCAGCGACAGCGACCCGACCATGATCCACAGGAATGTCGTCCGCAGGTGCATCGGTGAATCCGCGCGGGAGCGATGCTGCGCAGCTTATCCGTCCGCGGCGGTTTCGGCGCTGCCGCGCCATCCGGATCCCGCGGCGATCCGCCTGCCGCACTCCGGACAAGTCTCGCCGACAAGCCTGAACAGCAAATAGCCGCAGGCGCAGCGCGGCTCCTCGATGGACACGCGCAGCAGGAACCCGCAGGCGCCGCACTTCCATTGCCCCTTGCCGACGACCGTGCTTGCGCCGCAGCCGGGGCATTGCAGCGCCACCTCGACAAGCCGGCCCATCGATTCGACTCGCCGGCGCGCCCGTCGATTCAGCGCGCTGATGGCGAAGACCGCCAGCAGCGTCGAGCCGGTCGCGAAGGCGATCAGCGCAAACGTGACGGTCGCAGCCCAGGGGGGGGGCCCGCCGGCGAACATGATCTCGATCGCCGCCATCGCCCAGAACACGGCGAGCGCCGCCAGCGTCAGCAGCCAGAACGCGCCCGCCGCAACGATGCGCACGCCTGCCACAGCGCCGCTGCGAACGGTCGGGTGGATGCGAAGAAAGCCGACGATCGCGGTGTGCAGCAGCGCGATCGCAATCATGCCGGACGTGCCCGCGACCGCCAGCACCCAGTCGCGAATCAGATAGACCAGTTCGGCGTTGTGTTCGGTCGGCTCCGGCAACAGCACCAGCGCGCTTCCCGCAGCGCCGCTCGTCAGCGCGCCCAGCACGATCGCCACACAGAGCGCCGCCGGGCGCCCGCGGCGAATCAGCGTCGCGCCGATCGTCGCGATGATCAGCGCGCCGGACACCACCATCGCAACCAGCATCACTCGCGATACGATCCACTCAATTGTCGCAGATGCATGCTCATACGCGTCAAACGGAAAGGCGCCCGCGCCCAGGAGCGCCACCACGGCGAGCGCGCCCAGCAGCGCGATCATCAACGCCTCCGGCAGGCGCTGCATCGATCGCTGAATCGCGCGATGAACGAACCCGGCGCTCATATCGGCGTCACCGTGATGCGCAGTCCGCAGCGGCCGCAGTTGTCGCCGTGCGATTGGATTGCTTGTTCGCGATCGCAGCGCGGGCAGGTCACACGAACGCCGACGCGCGCCCGTTGCGGCGCGACGCCGCCCAGGCCGCGCTCCATCCACATGCACGCGAGCGTGACGATAAGAAAGTAGATCGTCATCATCCCCCACGAGCCGTGGATGCGGTACATCCAGTGCTCGACTTCGCGCAGCGGCTGGCTGAACGCCGAGTCGAATGCGATCGTCGTGCTCAGCCCCGCAGCCAGCGTCATCGCGTGCGCGCCGACCATCCACACGACGAACGTCCGCAATCGCGCCAGCGCTCGCATGCGCACGCGGCGGGTGAGCAGAATCGACGTGAACAACACCGTGAACACCCACGCGGCGCAGGGCAAGGCGATCCACAACTGCAGGGCGAACCAGATCGTGCCGTACGTGCCGGCCCACACAAGCGAAAGCCACGTGGCGACGAGCACCGCTCCCGCCGCGACGGCGCTGCGCAGCATCCGGCGAAACGGCGTGAGGCGCATCTGCACCAGCGCGAGCGCGATCGCGCCGAACATCAGCGCCGCAATGCCAAGCGACATGGTCACCTGCTCGCCTGCGATGCCCATGCGAACGAAGACCGTCAGGATCGCCCAGCCGATGAACGCGCCGATCAGAATCAGTTCGATGACGATGAGTCGTCGCCCCAGTGTCCAGGCGCGGTTCGTCTTCGCGGCTTGCCGATTGTGCTCGGGCGCCACGGTCACGGCTCCGATTCATCATCGAGGTCGAGGTCGAACTCGCCGCCGTCGGAATCGGAATCACCGGAGCCGGCGGAATCGAGGTCGTCGATTTTCGACGCCGTTGCGGGCTTCGCGTGTGTCACGAGCGACGGATGCGGCAGCGGAGGCAGGCCGTGGTCGGCGCGCAGGTCGTTTTGCGCAGCGAGCATCGCGTCGAACATCGGCATCGGAAGCTGCTGAATCAACCCGTTCGCCGTCGCCGCGGCGACCGACTGCGTCGCCAGCGGCGCGTTGGCGTCGGGATCGGGCCAGGCGATGAGCACCCAGAGGCCCCCCCCTTGGCCCGCCCACTTCCCGGCCACACCGGGATCGACGCCGTGGTAGGTGAACACGAAGTCGCCCACGCGGTGCGCGACCACGTCGGCGGGCAACGCACGCGCCGCCGACTCGACGATGTCTTCGAGCTGCTGCTTCTGCGCGAAATCGAGATCGTACAATTTGGCGTAGCCGACCGGAACGATCGAGCCGTCGGTCTGCGTGGCGAGAAGTTGAAAGTCGGTCGAGGCAATCGCGGTGTTGTCTTCCAGCATCAGCCGCGTGGCGTGGTCGGGCCACTGCCCGTGCTTTTGCGTGTAATCGACCAGCCCGCTGGCCAGCGGCTGCACTTCCGCGGCGGGCGCGATGCTGCCGCCCTGCGCCGCGATGATCGCGGCCTGCGAGCGCGCCGAGCTGATGGCGCCGACGATCAGAACCGCATACAGCGCGCCGACCGCCACAATGGTCAACACCGGCAGCACGAGCACCGCCAGCGCCGCGCGCCCGCCGGAGACTTGCTGCGATTCCTTGACCGCGAGGATCGCGCTGACGATCCACCAGATCCAGCCGAAATAGCCGCCGACGCAGGGCGTGGCCGTGACGACATTGGCGCCGGAAGAATAGCAGATCGCCTGGAACGTTCTGCCGATGGAAGCGCGGGTGGCGCCGGTGATTCTGAGCACGGCATGCGTGATGAGTCCCCAGAGCACGGCGCCGAGGATGAACGCCACGCCCAGGCCGCCGAAGCAGCTCGCCAGGCCGAACATCGGCGCCAGTGTCCCGCCGCCGCCTTGTCCTCCGCCTGCATTGGCAGCGATCAAAAAGATGGCGGCGAAGAACACCATCACTGGCACGGTCGAGACGACGGCGATGAGCAACTGCGTGATAATGCAGAACACCCACGCCCGCAGCAGCGCCGATTCGAGCGGCACGGCTCGCATCATCGCGCCGGGGCGCACCATCGCCATGCCCACCGTCGCCAGCCACGCGCGAATCCACCCGCGGTTGCCGCGGTTGATCCACGGCATTTCGCTGGGCTTGGTCTGCAGCTCGCTGACGCCTTCAGCGGGCAGGAGGACCATATCGTCCATGTGCACCGGTTTGGCGCAGGTGACGCAGGCGAAGGCCTGCGGGACGAGATGGCCGCGCGGCCCCGTGCCGTAGTACGCCTGCCCGCAGTGTGGGCAGCAGAAGCGGACGCTGTTGAGGACGAAGTCGAACTCGCTGGGCGTGAACGGGCTGCCGCACTCCGGGCACTGCCGCGCTTTGAGGTTCCACAACGGATAATCGCAGTTTTTGCAGTGCATGATGGTGAGACGAACTTGAGTGACAACAGTGGCACAGGCGTCATGGGGGGCGCCTGTGATCGCATCGACGGACTGAATGGCCGTCGATGTGATACGGTAACGCAACGGCGTTCGAATCGCACCATCCAACAGTGGCACAGGCGTCCCGCCTGTGATCGCATCGGCGGCCTCAATGCCCCGACAGTGGCACAGGCGTCCTCGCCTGTGATCGCAACTTCGGCCCCAACGGCCGAAGATGCGATGCGGCAACGCAACGCCGTTGGAATCCCACCGGACCTGTTACTCCGCCCCCCCGGGCCGACGATGGTGGCCTGTGGCGCCGCGCGCGCGAGCCCCCACGCCACTGGAAAGCGGCTCCATTCATATCCCCGCGCCCGAAGAGCGCACGAAGCG
>CAZLDF010000373.1:0-8056 GCA_964558095.1 uncultured Isosphaeraceae bacterium
CAAGCCGGACGAACCTATGCTCGCGCGCGACCTCGGGCCGATGTATCCTCCACTCATGCCCAGCGAACACGAAGGCAGCCGTCCCCTCGTCGGCGTCACCGCCGACATCGCTGACGATCGCTATCGCGTTTCGCCGGCCTACGCAGCCGCAGTCATCGACGCGGGCGGCGTGCCGATCGTCCTCGCACCTCGCATCGAGATGATCGGCGACTATCTGGGCCTCTGCGATGCCTTCATCTTCACCGGCGGCGACGACCCGGACATGACCCGGTGGGGCATCGCAACCCACACTAAGGCAAAGCCCATCCATCCCGATCGCCAGCGATTCGAACTCGCATTGCTCGAAGCGCTCCATGATCGACCCGAGACGCCCGTGCTGGGCATCTGCCTGGGAATGCAGCTCATGGCGCTACACCGCGGCGGCAAGCTCGAACAGCACCTGCCCGATTCGCTGGCCACTGCGGGCGAGCACTGGGGCAACAAGCTGCACGCGATCGCCGGCGACCTCGGCCCGGGTTCGGTGCATTCGCACCATCGCCAGGCTGTAATTCACCCCGGCGAGCTGCGCATCGTGGCGAGCTCTCCCGATGGCGTGATCGAGGCCGTGCGCGATAAAGATCGATCGTTCTATCTTGGCGTGCAGTGGCACCCGGAGCGCACAGCCGATCCGCCCTTCGGCCTCGGCCTGTTCGACGCGCTCCTCAACGCCGCTCGCTGTCCAGCCCATCGTTGAATCGAGGGTCACGAAGATGCGCAAACCAGTTGGGCAAGCGGCGCCGTCGCTGGCTGCCGTCGCCTCATCGACATGGTTCGCTGACCGCGAAGGGCGACGCGAGGGCGATTGGATTCCGCCGAAATCGCGGGTCCCGGTGGTCGGCAGCCGTGTTGGGTCAAGACGGCCCAAGGAGCATTTACGGGTAACGCCCCCACGAGCGGCAGCGCTCAAAGCAATGCGCACCGTGAGCCGAGAGCAGGTGTCTCGACCTGAGAAAAAAAGCCGCCCTTCGCGCGAGCGGCGGAGACCGGGGCCTCTGGCAGGACGATTCACCCGGGGCTCAGCACCACCCGCGAGCTCGAACGCGTCCGCGCGTCGTTCAATCGAATCGACCGCCGCATGCGCGTGTGCCGGAGCATCGCCGCGCGCCGAAAGGCTCGCTCAGCGGTTCGTCCAGCCCGTGAGGATCTTGAAGCGGTTCTCGTTGAGCACGGGAATCTGCGCTTCGCGCGCGTGGCGGAAGATCGTCTGGTACTGCTCGTGGTCGCGGCGCTTGCGGATGAAGCCGTCGAGCTGCTCGGGCGTGGGATGGGGGGGCAGGGGCATGGGCATAGGCGGCTCGACGCCGAGCACGAGGAAGTCCAGGTCGCCGGGGAGCGTTTCGCCGATGATGACTTCGCCGCCCCATTCGATGACCATGCTCCGCAGGAATTCGGCTTCGGCTTCGGAAGGCTGCCCGTTGCCGTCGAGGTCGAACTTGCCGTGCACCAGGAACTTGAAGCGAAACTCGGGGTCATAGACGGCGTTGGCGATGATGTCCTGGGGCACGACGGGCCGCCCGGGGACCGACCGCGTCAGCTTGCCGGTCGAGGTCGTCTCGCCGACCTTGATCACCTGCAGGCTCGCCTTGCCGCGAAGCAGCGCGCCCGTGCGCTGATCGACGCCCGGAGGCGACGCGCCGTCATAGACCTCGAACGTCATGCCCAGCACGATCCGATGCTGGCGGCCGCGATCGATGAACACCTGCTCGCTCGCGCCCGCGACTTCGATCACTCGACCGTCGGTCAGCAGCGCCGGGTCCTGTGCGCGAATGCGATCGCGGCTGATGCGCTCTTCCAGTTCATCAACTCGGCCGCGCATCAGCACCAGTTCGCGGTCGAGTTCTTCGTTTTCTTCGCGAAGGTCGGCAATCTGGCCTTCGTAGCGGTCGCGCATGCGGTCCTCGGCGCGGTTGAGTTCGGCGATGGCCTCGTCGAGGCGGGCGCGGTATTCCTCCGCCGCGTCGATGTAGCCCTGAACCTGGGACCGCAGATCGGCAAGCTGTTGCTCGTGCGCCTCGGCCGCCTGATCGAGCTGCGCCTGCTTCTCGGCGAGGTCGGCGTCGAGCCGCTGCATCTGCGTGCGCAGGCTGTCGATTTCGCCTTGGCGCGCGGTGAGGTCGCGCCGCATGTCCTGCATGGCGGTGAGGACGACGGCGTTGGCGCCGACGCCCAGCGGCGCGAACTGCTGCCGAATCGCGTCGAGCGGCGCGCCCGCGTCCCCGCCGACGAATTGCTTGAGCTCGCGGTTCTGTTCGTGGAGATAGCCCGCCACGGACGCCGCGCGACCCTGCGCGGCCGCCTCGTGCGCCTGGAAGGCGTCGGTGCTCTGCTCGCCCGACTTGACGTATTTGGCCAGCGCCCGCTCGGCGCCGTCGCGGCGCTCGGCTTCGGACTGTTTGCCCGCGTAAAAGACGATCGTGAGCACGAGCAGGAAGATCGTGGTGAGCACGAAGACGACGAGCGAGACGATGACGCCGGTGCCGGCGCCGGTACGAACTGCCATGTGTCAACTCCCAAAGAGCCGTCGGGTTGAGAGGCCCGCCGGAACGAATGCGAGAAACCAGCGCCAGCGACGCACAAGAAACCGGCGAGCGATCGGCGTCGGCCGCCCGCAGCGCAACCAAAGACGACACGATTCGTCGCGTCGCGCCACCTCGCGGACGAACCCGCCGAGAATGGCTCATCGTCGCCCCAACCGCCGGTCCAGTCAAGGAAGCCCGCCGAGAGGGCTATACGCCGGGCCGCGGCGGGCGGTTGCCGACGACAATCGCCGCTTCTGCCCTGCCCTCACGGCTCGGTCGTGAACGACCACACCCGACCTTCGATGGTCTCGTTTCCGGTCACCGTGTCGATGCGCCAGTAGTAGGTGGTATTCCTTTGGAGCGTCCCGGGCACGTACTGCGGCGCCGCATGATTCCCCCGATTGTCACTCTGGTTGAGCGTTGGGTTGGTGCCGAAGTAGACGTCGTAACTCGCCCCGCTCACCCCGCCGTTCGTCCAGCCCAGCGTAGGCGTGATGGAGGCGTCATCGGCCTCATCCGCCGGGACCGGAACGATGGCATATCCGGGTGTCGGCAGTTCTTCCTCGATCGCGACGAGAAGGACCTTGTCGATGAAGTTGTTCCAGTCTTCCGCGGAAATCGGCAGCGGGGTGGCGTTGCTTTGTCCGCTGATGACCGAGACATCAACATATGTGCTCAGGTCGGTCATGTCG
This sequence comes from uncultured Isosphaeraceae bacterium, assembly GCA_964558095.1. Lineage (GTDB taxonomy): Bacteria > Planctomycetota > Phycisphaerae > Phycisphaerales > SM1A02 > CAZLDF01. The sequence goes on from CAZLDF010000373.1 coordinate 3,251, forward strand.
GTTTCGAAGCCTGGCCAGGAGTGCCTGACAATCTTGAGCGCGTACTCGCTACCTTCGTATTGCGTGAGCAGGTACACGCGGTCCTTGTTGAGTCCGGGCATTCTCCGAACGATGTAGATTGTCCCCTGACCGGTGGCCTTGGCGCGCTGCGCCTTCACGCGCGGCCGGGTGTCGAGATCGTCCTGTGTCCGATTTCCCATGAAATCCTCGCCTTCGTCGAGCGCCCGGGCGGCGTATTCAGCCGGCCCCTCGAACGCGACGTACACAAATTCACTGTTGTCGAGCGTCGATGAAGTCGTTTCGTTCTCGCCTTGGCGCTTGATCATCATGTCGAGCAGGATGATCCACTCCGGATCCTGCTCCGTGCCGATGTTCTGCCTGACGACGCAGCCGAATTCCGGCTCGACCGGATCGTTGCCGTAGAATCCCTTCGCCCAGAGAAACTGCATCAACGGATCCTCTCCCTCGCCGGTATAGACGAACTTTTCGCGACCCGTGTCGTTATTGTCATCGCCCGCGCAATACAGCACCTCGCCACTTGATTGCTGAGACTGCATCGGCGTCATGAGCGCCGTGGCGCTTGATGTTGGCACGGCGACGGGCGGTTGACCCGCCGCCCACGCGCTGAGAACGGTGATGCACAAGAGGGCGAACGCCTGGCACGCATTGATATAGTTCATGGTTGGTTCCTTCTCCACTGCTCCCACTGAAACACGAAACGCGGCGGCCCAATCCGAACGTCATGCCGCGCGGACATTTCGAATGCGATTGACCAGCACCGTCAACTCGCTCGCCAGCACGAGTGCGATGATCGGGACGATCGGGTTGGTCAGGTAGCGAAACTCGGTGTAGGCAACCACGCTCGAGACGAGCATCGCCACGGCAGCGATCGCGAGGATCGTGTATCGACGCAGCGCGTGCCCGGCACCGACCATCGCGACGATGATTCCCAGCACTGCGGCGAAGGTCACAGCCAAGCGTGCGAGTCCCAGCCGCTCCAGCAGAATCGGCTCGCCGCGAAGCAGCAGATCGATCGCGGTCGCGTGCCCGACCGAGCCGTGGACGCGCGTGTCGCCGTATCGCAGCCAATCCGGCGCGTCAGAACGCGCGTCGCCGACGACGAGAATCTTGCCGCCGAACCGCTCGCGCAGCTCGTCGCCCGTCATGTCGAACACGTCGTGATAGGCGATGGTCGAAGCGAACGTCGCCTCCGGACTCGGCGGTTCGATGAAGTAGAGCCCCACCAAGTCTTCGGGAAGCATGCCCGTATCCGCTTCAACGGCTGAAAGCGGTTCCTCGACAAATCCCTTTGCGCTCAGTCTGAGCGGTCGCTTCTCGACACCCTCGGGACGAATCCAGAATCCGGGATTCGCCGCATCCGTGTATTGAACGGCGCCCACCTGCAGGAGCCCCTCCTCAAAAGCGAACGATGGCTCGAAGCGGGGATTCATTGAGGCAGCCACCGTCGCCAGCGCCAACGATGGACGCACTTCGTTCCAACTTCGCTGCACCAACAAATCAACCTGCCAAATGCCGATTTGTGGCGTGCCGATCGTGTATCCGCCGCACCGCACGAGGTCGATGAAACTCTCTGAAACGAACGGCCGTCCCAGTTCGTCGGTGTCCCACGCGGCGGTGACGATGACCGGAACATCGACCGCTTCGAGCGCCCGCACGCCCCGCGCGAAGTCTTCGTCATACTCCGCTTGCGTTGACGGAAACTCGATGTCGAACGCGAGCGCCTTGGCGCCAGCGCTTTGCAGACGCTCCATCAATCGGCCGTGAAGCACCCGCCAGGACGGCACGACATCTGGATCGAGCTTCTCAAGCTCCAATCGCTCGGCAAGTTCCGGCATGCGATCGACCGTCTCGTCATTCAGGTGAATGACGCGCACGTGCTCGAACGCCGCCAGATATCGATCGGGCCCGAAGTTCGTCGTCGCCCATCCATAGAACCAGTCGTTGGCCGGCGTCCATCGATACACCGCCTGCACGCCCACCACTTCCGTCAACAAACCGGCGAGGAGCACCACCGCCAGCAAAACCATCGCCGCGGGCTGGCGGCGCAGGATCGATCGCGTCTTCGAGCCGATGATGTACCCCACCGTCGGCGGGCGCGCAGTGATCAGCGGCTCGTCGTGCAGATAGCGCTGAATGTCGATCCGCAGTTCCTCAGCCGACTGGTAGCGCCGCTTGCGGTCCTTTTCCAGCGCTTTGAGCAGGATGGTTTCGAGGTCGCCGCGCAGACGACGGTGCGTGGTGCTGGGCTTGGCGGGCGGGTCCTGCTTGATCGCCTTCGCCGCCGCCAGCAAGTCGCTCTTGGACGCGGTGTAAGGCATGCGCTCGCACAGCAATTCGTACAGAATCACGCCCAGCGCATAGACGTCGCTGCGCGAATCGACTTCGCTCGGATTGGCGTCGATCTGCTCGGGCGCCATGTAGGGAATGGTGCCCAGGAGCTGGCCGACGTCCGTCTGCTGCGTGCTCGCCGTCGTCGCGGCGCCGATGGCGCGCGCCACGCCGAAGTCGATGATTCGCGGCTGACCCGCGGCATCGACGAGGATGTTCTCGGGCTTGAGGTCGCGGTGGATCACGCCATTCTGATGCCCGTGCGCCACCGCTTCGCACACGCCGCAGAATAGCTCCAGCTTTTGATGAACGCTGAAAGCGTTGTCGCGAGCATACTGCGTGATCGGCTTGGCGCCGGCGATGTATTCCATCGCGAAGTAGGGCACGGGATGCGACGGATCGCCGGGATCGATGTCGATGCCCGACTCGTACACCTGCACGATTCCCGGATGATGCAGCTGCGCGAGGACCTGCGATTCAAGCTCAAAGCGGCGCTCGGCGCTGGTCGAGCGAAGGCTCGCTTTCATCACCTTCAGCGCCACGGTTCGACGCGGATGGTCCTGCACGGCTTCATAGACGGTGCCCATTCCCCCGCCGTCGATGATGCGCCGGATGCCGTAGCGACCGATGCGTTCAGGGATGAGGCCGAGCTGCGACCTCGGGCCTTGCCAGGCGGTCGGTCGATCGCCCGCCGGCGTCGTCTCGCGCGCCTCGGCGGCCACCTCGGAATTGATTGGCTCGGCCACGGAGTGCTCCCCCGCCCGCAGTTCCCACAAGGCCCCGAAAGGCCCCGCTTCCAATCCCCCGGCAAGCAATAACCGCTATCGCTCCAATCAATATAGCGTAATCGGCGCGGCGGATGGGAAGGAAAATCGCGAAATCCACACGAAAATCGGCCTCATCTCGACCCCCGGCGTGCGAGTAAGTCGCCGTCGCCGCGCTTCGCGAGGGGGCTCGCCCCCCTGCGATTGGGCGCGTTTGCACGCACGGCGCTGGGGGACAAGCCCCCTCGCGAAACTGATCTCCCGGAACTCCGAACCCCGAACCCCGAAATCCGAACCCCGTCCCCCCTCACGGGCACGGCCCGAACGCGCTCAACACAAACGTGATGTCCGCGATCGTCACCGCCTCGTCCCCATCGGGCGGCGGTGCGATGTCCTGCGGGCACCCCCCCCCGCACGGCAGACCAAACGCGCTCAGCACCATCGTGATGTCCGCGATCGTCACCTGCCCGTCGCCACCGGGCGGGACGACGTCCGCCGGGCACGGAGGCGCGGGATCGCGGTTGAGCAGCACGCCCACCGAGCCGTCCCCCCCCTTGCCGCCTCTTTCGCCGCGCTCGGATGAATCCGCGCCGCGTGCCCCCCCTGTACGAGCAAATCCCAGCGAGTTGTCGTTGATGGTCACGAGGTCGTCTTCGCCGTCGTCATCGACATCGCCGCCGAGGATGATGATCGGCCCGGTGCCGGCCGCGAGGTCATCGGGCTGCAGCGACAGCGTGACCTGATCGGTGACGGTTCCGGGCGGATCGTTGCCGGAGGTGTCGTTGCGGATGATGCGCACGACCGGCTCGCCGAACTCGTTCGTGACGATGAGCGCGATGTCGGCGTCGCCGTCGTTGTCGATGTCGGCGCGGGCGGCGGAATTGATCGGCTGATCGCTGATGGGCAGCGTCACGGGCGGCACGATGTCGCCGTTGCCGAGCGAAAGCAGGATCGTCATCGTTCCGCCGCTCAGCGATGTGCCGCCGGTGATGAAGAGGTCGATGTCTTTGTCGTTGTCGAGGTCTTCGGGGTTGATGCCGTTGGGTTTGAAGCCCGCGGGATGAATGCCGCCGGGCGTCAGCACGCCCGCTTGGTTCAACAGGAACATGACGGTGTCATCGCCGGAGTTGGCGACGACGATATCGGGCAGTGAATCGCCATCGAGTTCGACCGCGACGACATCAATCGGCTCATCACCCACTGCGATGGAATTGCCCAGCGCAAACGAACCGGCACCGTTGTTGTTGAGGACCCGAACGGTGTCGTCATCGCGATTGGCGACCGCGAGATCAATGCCGTTGATGACATCGAAGTCAGCCGACGTGATCGCAATGGGCGCATTGCCGACACTGCCAATCGTTTGTGCGAATGTGAAGTTGCCGAGGCCGTCGTTGGTGAGAATGGAGACGGAGTTATCGAGTTCGTTGGCGATGGCGAGATCAATCGAACCGCCGACGGAATCGAGGGATGCGGCGATGAGGTCTGCAGGGGAATTGCCGACGGTGATGAGTGGGAGTTGGGTGTAAGTATTGCCGGAGCCGCCATCGTTGAGGAGGACCGCGACGGCGTTGAGCCCGGGGAGCGTGACCGCGATGTCGAGGAAGTTGTCGCCGTTGAAGTCTTCCAGGACCGCAGCGGACGCCACGCCATCGACGGTGGAATTCTCCGGATCATCGAGATCGGTGTTGCCGGT
>CAZLDF010000374.1:0-6280 GCA_964558095.1 uncultured Isosphaeraceae bacterium
GAGCGCGCGATGCGGCTTTGGAAGTCGCACGCATGAAGAGCGAGTTCCTGGCGAACATGAGCCACGAGATTCGAACGCCGATGAACGGCATCGTCGGCATGACCAACCTACTGCTGGATTCGCCGCTGAACGAGCAGCAGAAGGAATACCTGAACCTGATGAAGGTTTCGGCGGACTCGCTGCTGCGCGTCATCAACGACATTCTCGATTTCTCGAAGATCGAAGCGGGACGCATGGAGCTGGAGCAGTTGCCGTTCGATCTCAGGCATTGCCTGGGCGACGCGATGAGCCTGCTGGCGGTGCGCGCGCACGAAAAGGCGCTGGAATTGGTCTGCCAGGTGGACGCGCGCGTGCCCGATGCGCTGATCGGCGACTGCATCCGCCTGCGCCAGGTGCTCGTCAACCTCGTCGGCAACGCCATCAAGTTCACGCGCACCGGCGAAATCGTCGTGCACGTGGGCGTCGAGAGCGCCGATGCCCAGAAAGCGCTGCTGCACTTCTCCGTGCGCGACACCGGCATCGGCATTCCGCAGGACAAGCTCAATGAAATCTTCACCGCCTTCGGCCAGGCCGACGCCTCGACCACGCGCGAATTCGGCGGCACGGGCCTGGGGCTGGCGATTTCCTCGCGCCTGGTGCAGCAGATGCACGGGCGAATCCGCGTCGAAAGCGAACTCGGCGTGGGCAGCACCTTCCACTTCACCGCCCTCATGCGCCTCCAGGACCGACAGCCCACGCGCCGCGATGCGCGCCTCATCAGCGGACGCGCCAACACGCGCGCGCTCGTGATCGACGACAACGCCACCAACCGCGCGTTCGTCCAGACATTGCTGAGCAGTTGGGGCATCGCGGCGGCGGGCGCGGACGGCCTGGCGTCGGCGCAGCGCGCCATGCGCGGCGCCGCAGCCGATGGCCGCCCGTTCTCCTTCGTCGTCTGCGACTCGTCGTTGTCCGACACCGACGGCTTCGACGCCGCCGAGCGCCTGGCTTCGCCCGAGCTTCCCATCCGCCGCTTCATCATGATGCTGACTTCGACCGACCGCCAGGCGGACGAGCGGCGATGCAGGTCGCTGGGCGTCGGCGACGCCGTCGCCAAGCCCGTCGGCCAGTCGGCGCTCTTCGACGCGATCGTGCGCGTGCTGGGCGAATACGACACCGCGGGCGAAACGGCTGGCGCGCGCGGCATGGAGCGCGCGGCGTCGCCGCGGTTTCAGCCGCTGCGAATCCTGCTGGCCGAGGACAACCCCGTCAACCAGACGGTCGCGGTGCGCACGCTGGAGAAGGCGGGCCATCGCGTGACGGCCGTCGCCGACGGCCGCAGCGCCATCGAGCAGACCGTCACCGGACGCTACGACATCGTGCTGATGGATTTGCAAATGCCGGACATGGACGGCATGGAGGCAACGGCGCAGATTCGCCTGCTGACGCCCGCCGATTCGCCGCGCGTCCCCATCATCGCCATGACCGCGCACGCGCTTCGCGGCGACCGCGAGCGATGCCTCGAAGCCGGCATGGACGGCTACGTCGCCAAGCCCATCGACGCCGAATCGCTCTTCGCCGAGATCGATCGCGTTCGCGGCGAACTCGCCAGTGGCACGGGCGTCCCGCTCGCGAGTTCGCAAGACAGTGGCACGGGCATCCCGCCCGTGGGTTCGCACGACAGTGGCACGGGCGTCTCGCCCGTGAGGCCACATCACAGTGGCACGGGCGTCTCGCCCGTGCGACCCTCTCCAGCCATTGGCGCCAACAACGCCGCGATCTTCGATCATCATGCAGCGATCCAACGCCTGCAGGGCGACGACGCGCTGCTCAACGAGCTGCTTGACCTCGCGCTCGAATCTCTGGATGACCATCGCGCGAAGGTGCAGCACGCCGCGGCGTCGAATGACGTGGCAGCCCTGCGCGCCGCTGCCCACACGATCAAGGGCGCGGTGGGAAACCTGTCGGCGCAGCGCGCCACGCGAGCCGCTCTTGCAATCGAGGCCCTGCCCGACGGCGCGCCCCACGGCGAGGTCGCGCCCCTCGCCGCGCAGCTCGTCGATGAACTCAACGCCCTCGAAGAAGCGCTCCGCGCCCACCGCGCGACGACGTAGCCGGCGCAGCGTTCATTATTCAAACATCAATTGGTCGGAGGTGCGTCGCTGGGATTCGCGGCCGATTCGACTGGAAGTCGCCGGCCGCGCACGAGGTAATCGTAATGTCCTTCAGGACGTAGCGGCGGAAGTGAAGTCAGAAACAGGTGCACCGGGTATCGAGAAGGCCGGGCAGAGATGTTCACGCCGTGAGCAAGCAGGATGTGCATCGGGTAGGTCTCATCGGTTTCGACGTACCAGTCTGTGCCGATGAGCATGGGCGTCTTTCCAATCGGGCGCGAAGCCAGCGGCGAATGCACGACTTCCGGAAAGGGGCAGCAGGCGTCGATCGCCGCATCGCGGCTGCCGAACACACGATCGATGTCAGCGAAGAACTCCGATTTCGTCCGTTCAATGCCGATATGTCGCTTCACGATCTGCACCGCTTCATCCGTGAACTCACCTTCGGGCCAGTCGATGTCGGCGCTGCCGATATCCCGCAGGGCGTGCGCGAAGACCATGCGCGACGGCCACGGGCTGTCCGTCGGGACCGGTCCTTCCAGCCTGCGGTGCCGAAGCCTCATCGTCGAAATCGCGATGTGGGCGACCGCAGGCTCATGTTCCGCACCGGCGCGCATGATCTCCACCACTTCAAGGCGATAATCGCTCAATCTCTTCTCCGTGTCGCGGAATTCGCCAATCCAGCAGGTTCGCCTGGCGGACGTGCGACCCGCCGCCGCGACGGTGGTGTGCTCAAGTCGCATCGCAGAATCATCAGGCGTCGGATCGTCTATCAGCGGCTTGGCCAGAAACACCGTGAATTCGAGTTCGGGCGCGATCAGCTTCACTGTCTGCGCCGCTTGTGGCAGTCGTCTTTCGTTGTCCTTGACAAGTCGATCGACGAGCGCTTGCCAGCTTTCCTCGTCCATCGCGCCGCCAACGAGCAGTTCCAAGTCGTAGAGGCGGACGACGCCGTCGATCACTTCGCCAAGGAGTTGGATCGTCCGGTCTTCGACCACGAGCGCGCCGGAGAACTTGCGCAGCCAGCTCTCGCCCCATTGGCGGCGCTGCGCGAGGTCGTAGTCGCTCAAGCGCGCGTCCAGCATGTGCAGGTCGAATGGCACCGCGTTCGCCTTGTCACCGAGCGTACCGATCCAGTGGTAACACTCAACCGCACCGAAGTGCGAGTGCGCCTCTGTTGGCGTTTGCAAGCGCCACACTGCCGCAGCGTCATCCTCCACGGCGGGCTGAACGGGGCTCGCCATTGCCGCAGCGAGGATTACCGCGAGCGCGAGAGCCGGCCTCTTAAGCATTTTGAGCATGGTCAGTTCCGTTCAAGAGAGCGCGCTGGGAGCGAGGAGATTCCCGCTCCCAGCGCGCGCACGCTATTGGACCTGTGCGCAGTGCGTGGCGCCGAGCCGGCAATTGAGGTCATTGTCCTGTGTAGCACAACGTCCCCCCGAAATGACTGTGTTGCAATCGCAGTACGGCGGCCGTGTGCTCCTGCCAGAGTTCGAGCAGGAACGCCGATTCGTCGATCACCTGGTTCTGGTAGTCCTGCACGAGGCCGTACATCTCGACGACATTGTACGCCCCGTTGGACTGACGATAGTAGTAGTCCGCCTCGTCCTGCGCGCTGGCGAAGACGAGTTGGTCGGCCGACGCCGCGCGCGGGCAGAACGCCGTCGCGAGCGTCGCCAGCAAGGTCGCCATGAAACAGAGAGCCGTCTTGAGCCTCATTGCCAATCTCCTTGGCCCCAATGTGGGTCAGCCGGCGATCGCGGAGGGGCGGGCCGCGGACCGCCGAACGAACGGGCATGTGCTCCCCATCTGGGCACAGCGTGGCGGCATCATAGCGTGCTACCTAAGTGGGTACAAAGGCCCAACACGATCCCCGTTACAGGCAACTGTGCAAGCGCCTGCGCAACTGGCGACTGCGAGCGGGAATGACGCAGCGGGACTTGGCGCGGCTGCTGAAAAGGCCGCACAGCTACGTCGCCAAGAGTGAATGGGGTGATCGACGAGTCGATCCGCTGGAGTTCGGCCGGTGGGCGAGGGCGTGCCGCATTCCGCCGTCGGAAGTGCTCGACGCGATGGGACTGTCGAATTGACGAGGGACCAAGTTCTGGGGAGCCGTAGGGACAGCTCCCGATGTCATGTCTCAAATCGTGATGCGTCGCAGAAGCCCGTTGCTCGAAGACATGCGGGAATCAAATCACCTCTTCACTGGGCCCGGCGGACACCGCCTCCATTGGGCGGATACTCGCGGCCCCAGAATGCTCCTGCCGCGGATGCGTCACCCCACGATCTCTTTTTTTGAAAGACCGGGCTTGACTTCACCCAGCATACCTATATGCTCTAGGTATGTCCACCGCGAAATCAAGTCCGCGCCATGGCGTCGGCCTGGATGCCCTGATCCTCGCTGTGCTCGGTCGTGAACCGGCGCATGGCTACGCCATCCTCAATTCGCTGCGCCTGACCAGCGACGGCGTCTTCGATCTTCCCGAGGGGACGCTGTATCCAATCCTTCATCGCCTGGAGGGGCAGGGCCTCGTGCGAGCCCGGTGGCAGTCCGTCGCCGGCCGCGAGCGAAAAGTTTATTCACTCACCAAAGCCGGCCGCACCGCAGTCGAAGCCGGGCGCGCCGATTGGCAACGATACGCCCAGGCAGTGGTTCAAATCCTTGGAGGTGTCACGTGTCCAGCGAAGTCGATAGGTACGTTGCGCAGCTGCATCGCATGCTTGGCCGCGGCGCCGCTGCCGATTCCGTGATCCGCGAAGCCCGCAGCCACCTGGATGACAAAGTCGCAGCGCTGGTGCGCGACGGCAAGTCACCAACGGACGCAGCGCGTGAAGCAGTCACGGCCTTCGGCGATGTGCGCGAATTCGCGTTCGCGGCGCTGGCCGGCGGCGGGCTCGATGCAGCGCCGCCGGCATTGCTCCGCTGGGCCATGTTCGCAGGAACCGCGCTGACCGGCCTCGTGGCGGGCGTCTTACTCGTCGCCCTCGTCCTCACCGCATTGTTCGGCGGCGAGGGAGAATCAGCTCTTGTGCTCGCAATCATCGGCGGCGCCGCAGCCGCGACACTCCTGCACGCCGTGGCCTTCGGCCACTTGCTGCTGGGCCGCGGGCAGCGCCGGCTGTTCCGCAGTGCAGTATTGCTCGGCGGGATCGGCCTGCTTGCAGTCAGCGGCGCCGCTGTGCTCGGCTCCGAACTCGATGACTCGCCTGGCGGCATGCTCCTAGGACTGCTGCTCGCCGCGCAAGGCGCCGCAGCAGTGCTGGCCGTCGCCTTTCCGCAGCTCGTCCCACAGCGGCCAGTGCGCCCATTACATACATAGAGAAACGGTGTCAGCATAAATAAACGGTGTCAGGAACCGTTGTTCCGCGTGATTCCCTGCTGTGACTGCCATGATGCACCAGGCCGAAGGCCTTGATCGTCAATAGCCGGGGAATGGAGGTCGGCCTTGTGACCGACATCCCCGGATGCGCGTGTCCCCCCAGCGCCCCCTATCCAGTTCTCACATCCTTCGCAGCCCGAAGAGCTGCTCGTGCGCGCGGCATCGAATCCGGCCGCGCACGATGCTCGCGGATTCGGCCGAGCGCCGTCGTTCTCGGTCGCTGCGTCATCAACATGACAAACGCCACGAGCAGGCCTTTGGCCTGCGATCAAGTCGCGCTGCACGTTCCGGGGCTGGCGCTCGCCGCGGCGACCTTCAGCCCCGGCTACTGACCACAAGCCCTTCGGGCTTTGATCGTTCAGCGATCGTACGGGCGAGACGCCCGTGCCACTGTGCGCAGGCTCGGGGCGCTTACGGGCGAGACGCCTGTGCCACTGCGCGTGAGCCGCCCTCCCCCCCACTTCTCTCCCCAGGGCGAGTGGAACAAAGCGCGCGCAAACGTGACGCTCGCGCTCGAGGCGTGATGGACTTCAGCGGTGGGTGCGCCATACTCACTCGACGGACGATCGTCTCGCGACACTCGCCCGCCGCGTTCATTGGCAAGTGCATAGCGTTCCTGCTCCGGCGGGGTAGAGAGAGACAAGGAGACAGGAGACAGACGACCTGGTCATTTTGTTCCGTGTGTCCGCGCCTCTGTGGTTGATCTCGCGCCCCCCTCCCCCCCAGTTTCAAACGCCGTGCCAAACCGCGCGCAGAAGCGTCACGGTTGCGCGCCAACTTGTCATGCACTCAAAAAAGCGCGCACAA
>CAZLDF010000375.1:0-4366 GCA_964558095.1 uncultured Isosphaeraceae bacterium
CGGCGGCGAACTCTTCGCAGGTCAGTGGCGCGCCCCACAGTCAGGCACAGCGAAGCTCCTGTTGTTCCTCGTTCTCTTCGGGCCGCTCGTTCCGTTGGTCGTCATCCATCACCTGTTCAGCGAGTCGGTCTGGGAATCGCTTCCATATCTCACGACGACCGTCGGCCGCACGCCGCACGCGATGGCGCACATGCTCGACCTGACCATGTACGTCCTGCTGGCGGCGGGATCGATTCGCACGTATCGATGGCTCCTGTCGCGGCAGTTCGACCAGCCCGATCGCTGCTCCGCCTGCGGCCACGACCTCCGCGGCACGCCGACGCACGAAGGCCGCGGAGTGTGCGGCGAATGCGGCTCACTCTTCGCCATTGCGCCCGCGACCGCCCCGGCGACTCACGCGAACTCGCTCGATGCGAAGTCTTGAAACCCGGCGCGATGTGCCGGCGAAACTGCCGCGCTGCAAGCCGTCCCCGCATGAGCCCCTCCGCGACCTCCGCGTACTGCGCGCTCTCCGCGTTGAACCATCCTTGCACGCGCGACCGATTCGCGCGGATGCGATTGTGCAAGTTGCACGTCGATTGCCGATGATGTCGGCGTGTCGAAATCATTCGAACTCCACGCCCGCACCGTCACGCTGCTGACGCTCGTCAGCCGCGTGACGGGTTTGCTGCGCGACGCCGTGCTCAGCCGCGTGTTCGGCGCCGGAGCGCTGATGGACGCGTTTTTCTTCGCGTTCCTCATTCCCAACCTATTTCGGCGTCTCTTCGGCGAAGGCGCTCTCTCCGCCGCGTTCCTGCCGACCTACGCGCAGCTTCACGATCGAGACGAAACTGCCGCCAGGCAACTTGCATCGCTCACGATCGCGTCCGTGACGCTCGCGCTGAGCGTCGTCGTGTTGCTCGGCGAGATCGCGCTGCTGCTGCTTTCCGCGCGGGCCGATCACGCCAACCTTGCCATCTGGCTGACGATGATCATGCTGCCTTACATGCCGATGGTGTGCATCGTCGCGCTGCTGGGCGCGATGTTGCAGGTGCACCACCGCTTCGGCCCGACCGCCGCCTCGCCCATCGTGCTGAACCTGTGCATCGTCGCCGCGTCGCTCGCCGGCGGCTGGTTCGTCGCGAGCGTGTTGCGCGTGCCGGTCGAGAGCCGCGAGTTCTCGCACGTCGGCGTCGTCGCGGCGAGCGTGCTCGTCGGCGGCGGCATCCAGGTCGCGTGGTCGCTCATCGCGCTTCGTAGGCATCAATGGTGGCGACGCGACATGCGAAGCGCGCGCGAACATTTTCGCCTCGTTCTCGTCCAGGCCGGCCCGATGATCCTCGGCTTGGGCGTGCTCCAGATCAATACGCTCCTCGACGGCGTGATCGCATGCTATCCGACGACCTTCGGCGACACGATCTTCGGCGTCCAGTACCCGCTCGCGGAAGGCGCGATGGCAAACATCTCCTACGCGCAGCGGCTCTATCAGTTCCCGCTCGGCGTCTTTGGCATCGCCGTCGCGACCGCGATTTTTCCACAGCTTGCCCGCCTCGCCGGCGACCACGAAGCTTTCGCGAATGTGCTCCGCCGCGGCCTGCGCCTGGTCGTCTTCATCGGTCTGCCCGCCAGCGCCGGACTTATGCTGGTGCGCCAGCCGCTCACCGCGGTCATTCTTCAGGGAGGCGAATTCTCGGCCGACGACACGCGAAGCGTCGGGTTCGTCCTCCTGGGTTACGCGCCGGCGATTTGGGCCTATTCGATGGTTCACGTACTCACGCGCGCGTTCTATGCGCGCGGCGACTCGAAGACGCCCGTGAAAGTCGCCCTCGCCGTTGTCGCGCTCAACCTCGCGGGCAATTGCACGCTCATCTGGACGCCGCTGCGCGAAGCCGGCCTGGCGTGGAGCACCGCGCTGTGCTCGCTCGTGCAGGTTTCGCTGCTTCTGTGGCTGCTTCGCCGGCGAATGGAGTTTCATCTAAGCGCCGACGTCGCGCGAAGCTGGGCGAAGTCATTTGTCGTGGCGGTCGCGATGGCGCTGCTTGTTGCCGCGACGCTCTACGCGCTTCCAGGCGCTGAAACATGGCGGCAGACGAGCTTCACGCTCGTCTGCGCCGTGGCTGTGGGATTACTCGCCGTTGTCGTCCTCGCGCGCGCGCTGCACATGCCCGAACTCGCGTGGGCGCTGGGACGCACGGTCAATGACAATCCACGCCGGTCATCTTGAAGATCGTCTGGGCGCCGATTTCACACGCACTGCAAGACTTCGCGCAACACCGCGACCGCGCGGTCGAGTTCGGCAAGTTCGACATGCTCGTGCGGCGTGTGGTCGAGCGTGCTGTCGCCCGGGCCGTAGGCGACGATCGGACAGCGCCAGACCGGCCCGACGACGTTCATGTCCGACGTGCCGGTCTTCAACTTGAATCGCGGCGTCATGTCGAGCACCGTTCGCATCGCGCCGATGAACGCACGCGCCAGCGGCGATGAACGACTGGATTCGAACGCTTGCTCGAAGCCACTGAAGGCCAGCGAGGCGCGCGCGTCGATCGCGAAAAGCTCGCTGCGAAGCTGCTCGAAGTCCGTCTCCGGCGGCAGGCGCAGGCTCACGCGCAACGTCACCGAGTCCGCCAGGCCGTCGCTGTGCGTTTGCATCGAGAGCAGCGACGGCAGCAGTTGATCGAACAAACGCGAGCGCTGCGCGTTGAACGCATCACACATTGCTCGCAGCGCTTGCCACCAGTCGCAGGCGCGTTCCGCCACTGAAGTGGCCGGCCCGGCGGAGTGGCCGCAGGGCTGCTCGAAGGATGCCTCGATGAGCATGCGGCCCTTGTAGCCGAGCACCACGCCGTCGGATCCACTTGGCTCGCCGATGATGCACATGTCGGGCGAGAACGTGCGAGCGATGTGGCGCGCGCCGCGCGAGGTCGCGATTTCTTCTTCGACCGCGCCAGCGACGATGATGCGCGCGCCGGGCGAGAGCTTGGCCGTCGCCGCGGCGGCGATGAAGGTTGCCAGCGCGCCCTTCGCATCAACCGATCCCCGGCCATAGAGACGATTGTCTTCGACGCGGACGTCGATCCAGCCGGGCACGGTGTCCATGTGGCCGAGGAGCATGACTTCGCGCGTCGGCGCATCGCCGGCGATGTCGCCTGCGGCGCCTGGCGCCTCTCTCACGCCGATCGCGTTGCCCGCGTCGTCGACGGAGGCACGCATTCCCAGCGAAGTCATGCGCTGGACGAGAAACTCCGCGAGCGCATGCTCCTCGCCCGAGACGCTGGGAATGAACAGCATGTCGCGCAGAAGCTCAGCGACATTCACATCAATCGCGGGCGATGTTCCGAGGCCGCTCATGCGAACACCGTTCCTTCGCCGGCGAGCGCGCGTTCCAGCGGCCGCTCGCCGCGCGCATCGCCGATGATCACGCGCTGCACGCCGCCGGTCATCGCCTCCTGCGCCGCGAGCACCTTCTTCTTCATGCGTCCCTCGGCGAACGCCATCGCCTGTTCGACGGCGTCGCGATTCACCTGCGGAATCAGCGTGCCTTCGTCCGGAAACGATCGCAGCAAGCCGCGCACGTTCGACAGGAGCAGAAGCTGCGAAGCGCCCATCGCGGCGGCGGTCAGCGCGGCGGCGCGATCGGCGTCGACGTTGATCGCCTCACCATCCGCGCTGATGGCCGGCGGCGAGATGACCGGCGTGTAACCGGCTTCCAGCAGCGTGGACAGCAGCTTCGCGTTGACGCGCTGGACGGTCCCCGTGAAGTCATCGCGGAGGATGCGTTGCTTGCCGTTCTCGACGATGCGAATCGCGTCCTTGCGCGCCCCTTCCCAAATGCGCCCGTCCATGCCGGACACGCCGACCGCGTTGACGCCGCGTCGCTGCAGCATCTCCACCAGCCGCTTGTTCATCGCTCCGCAGCACGCCATCGTGAAGATTTCGAGCGTCCGCCGATCGGTTCGTCGGCTGGTGTGCCCGCTGGGCGAAGTCACGAACCGCGGCGGATGGTTGAGCGCGTGCGACAGCTCGTTGGTGTCGTGCGACCCGCCGTGGACGATGATGAGTTGCTCGCGGCGCGTGATCAGCGATGCGATGTCGCTGACGAATCCGTCGAGTGTGATGCCTTCTCCGCCGCCGATTTTGATGACGATCATGGTTTCGAGTCCAGAGTTCGGCAGACCGCGAGTTCAGAATGCGAAGAATGCGAAGACGCAAGCGTGAGGCGTGACGGAAGGAACGTCGTGTAGGATCGACCAAATCACCAAATCACCAAATCACCAGATCAAGACCTCCGCGTCTCCGTGGTCATACCCCTCTCAATTCGGATGCAATCCCGCGAAGGACAAACCCGTCGTTTCATCAAGTCGCAGCATGAGGTTCATGCACTGCACCG
>CAZLDF010000376.1:0-4049 GCA_964558095.1 uncultured Isosphaeraceae bacterium
CCGCGAGCGCCGGCGAGCGGTGCGTTCGCCCTGCTTCCTCGTGGTCGCGGCTGGTCAGGTCAATGTACGGCGGCGGCGCTCGGTCGTCCAATCGCCGCGTTCTGCCGGTTGTTGTTCGGTCAGGGCGGCTTGAGGTGCATGGCGTCGTGGGCGGCCGCGCGTGCCCGTTCGCCTGACGCAGCATGATGCGGCTTCACGACCGCCGAATGCGAGCGCACCGGGCGGGAAAGCCCTGCTTGACCGGGCGGCGAATGCCGATATTCTCAATGATTCGACCCGCCCCGCTGCGTGGAGCCGCCATGAAGGCAACGCCGCCGGGCAAGCCGAACAAGACGACGCAACGACGATCAAACAACAACACACCAATCCCCTATAGCTCAATGGTAGAGCGGCCGGCTGTTAACCGGCAGGTTACTGGTTCGAGTCCAGTTGGGGGAGCTTTATCCGGATACCTCCTCCACATTTTGTCTGTAAGCAAAATACAGCCCCGGCGTGGGGTCATCACTCCGTCGAAGCAACATGAACCACCGCGGCTCCACGTTCCGGAGCATCAATTTCCTCAATCGACGGTAGCGAGCCAGCGTTCCGCGTCACGAGTTCCGGAATCCCCTCTTGGATGCCGGTGACCGAGAGGGCAAGCGTGGCGAGCTTCTCCGAAGGGTGTGAATGGAGCCATTGCCTGATGAGGTCGATCGCCTGCTCGGGCTCTCGGAGTCTCAACAGGAGTTCCGATGCGAGCTCGATGTATTGCCATTCCATCACACCTGCGATGCGCAGCGAGCGGCAGTAATCCATCATGAAGTCGATGTCCTTCCCCCGATAGGGCACACCAGCATCGACCAGCGGTCGGAGTTGGTGCGTGTTGGCGGAAGTATCTGCCGCCAGACAGACACTGCTTCCGGCCATAGTTCGCATGCCTGGCGGCATGAAACCTAAGGCAATTGCTGCGGGCTTCCTTCCTTCCCTCGCATCGGGGGCTTGCAGGGGGGCGTCTTCGCAAAAAATCCCCAACGTCATCGCGACCGTACGGGGGGGTGATCGCTACTGTTGATCACGTGGATTCGTCAGTTGCTCAAGTCTGTGGCTGGCATCATCGAGAATCGTTCGGACAGTCAGCTCCCTGCGAAACACTCCCAAGGGTAGTTCGGCAAAGCTTCGGAACGCTTCAAACTCGCCGAAGATCAGTTCATCGCCTCGATCAGGCAGAAGGTTGTGCATTCGTGCAAGCGCCTGGCGGTAGAGGTCAGCCGCGACGTCGGGGTCCCCATGCACTTCTTCATCGCGCCCCAGCGCCCAAAGCGCTGCGGCGGCCTGTTTGCGGGCGAGCGGTCCCGCGCTCTCATATCGCGCCAGGCACTCTCGCAGCGTCGGGCGGATGTCCATGACCGTGAAGCGATCGTCATCAGCCAGAACCAGCAGGAAAACAAGATCCGTCTGTGAGATCATCGCCTGGTCGCGTTCGAGGTCAGCCCGCGTTCGGGCGCTCGATTCACGCACAGCAAAAAAGATCAAACCAACCAGCGCCAGCGCGAGCATCGCCCCCGCGGCGGCCGTCCCGATCATCGCCTTGCGATTGCGGCGGGCAAACCTTCCCAGCCGGTACCGCAGCGTCGGGCGTCGGGCCGAGATTGGCTCGTTGGCCAGAGAGTGTTGCACATCCGCGGCGAGATCCTTGGCAGTCTCGTATCGGCGGGTGCGGTCCTTCTCCAGACACTTCATGACGATCCAATCGAGGTCGCCCTGAAGACTTCGCACCAGCCGAGCGGGGTCCGTCCTCCGGCGGCTTGCGATCAATTCAATGGCTGGAGGATCCGAAGACGCTTTGACGCTTCGCTGACTCAGCAGTTCACTCAGTCGAGAGCTGGGCCTCTTCGGCGCATCCTCCTGAATCATTCGCTGTACTTCGCCGATCGTCGCTTGGCGCATCTTCTGGCTGTCGAAGGGGGCAATGCCCGCCAACAACTCGTAGAGCATGACGCCAAGCGAATAAATGTCCGAACGAGTGTCAACATCGAGTTCGGTCATCCCCGCCTGTTCCGGGCTCATGTATTGCGGCGTGCCGATGAACT
The DNA here is from genome assembly GCA_964558095.1 of uncultured Isosphaeraceae bacterium. Taxonomy (GTDB): domain Bacteria; phylum Planctomycetota; class Phycisphaerae; order Phycisphaerales; family SM1A02; genus CAZLDF01. The sequence goes on from CAZLDF010000376.1 coordinate 2,070, forward strand.
GGTGCATCTGCGTGTGCAACGTGTTGTCAGTGAGCCGCGCGCTTGTGGCCTTGGCGATGCCGAAGTCGATGACCTTGGCCATCGGCTTGCCGTCGCGCAGCGTTACAAGCACGTTCGTCGGCTTGAGGTCCCGGTGAATGATGCCCTTCTGATGCGCATGCTGCACAGCGTGACACACGTCGATAAACAGGGATAGACGGTCCGCGATCCCCAGATCGAGCGAATCGCAATAATGCGTGATAGGAACGCCCTTGACTAGTTCCATCACAAAATAAGGGCGGCCCCGGGCAGAGGTTGCCGCATCAAGCACCTTGGCGATGTTGGGATGATCCATCATCGCCAGTGCTTGGCGCTCGGCATCAAAGCGGGCAATCACCTCCTGGCTCCCGACGCCCGGCTTGAGGATCTTCAGCGCCACAAGCCGGCGAACCGGGTGCTCCTGCTCGGCGAGATAGACGGACCCGAAACCGCCTTCCCCGATCATCTCCAGTATCCGGTATGGCCCTACCCGCTCCCCGACCGAAGTCGCAAATGAAGCATCCAGAACAGTTGGGGCCTCATAGCCGGCGACCGGCATCGGGTCAGTGAATTGGTCATCGTCGCCTGTCATTTATGACGTGCCGGGAAATCTGAATCATCATCAATTGCTATTGTAGGGCAGACTCCTGCTGAAGCGTCTGAATGAATCGCTCTGCATATACGTTGAGGTTCGGTGAACGGATCGGCAACTTGTGCGGCTGAGCACCTCGGATCCGCAATGCCGCTTTGAAGCACATGCCCAGCCGTGTGCCTCGGTCATGCATCACGATCCTGGGAAATGTCCCTTCACATTCAGCATGCTTCATAAACGCCACGGCCTGCGCCATGACTCTGAAGCGGAGAATACAGTCTTTACACACCGCCTTGGGCTTCACCCTCTACACCCCCACTGTTGCCAGCCACCCTTCCTTCCAATCCGTGGAGGAGTGCGTTCTTAAACCGGTTAACCAGATGGGCTTAATTCCGGGCGTTGGGAAAAAGCGCTCGCTGGTTAACAGGTCTGCGGCAGGGTTCGTCTCGGAGGCGCGAGATCTGGATTTCGGAATAGAGAGCGCAGCGCGAGCGCTTTGTGACCACGCAGAATCGCGATCCTCAACATAAACATCTGAAATCAACGGACTTGCGGCGATCAGAGCATCGCGCGCTCTGTCGCGCTCTCTTAAGAATATTATGAAGAGGGTTGTGCTCGGGGAGCTAACCAGGTCCGCCTCAAGCCGAGGCGGACCTGTTCGTTTACACGGTGGGCCGATCCGGGCAGCACCGAAGGTTCGCCGTTCTGGCCCACGGTGGCGAAGTTTCGGCCAGTTGGAGGTCTGGCCAAGCGCTCTCGCGCTTGACGCCGAGACGCGGCCCCCGGCTCCGAACGCACCCGCGCCCACGCGACCAGTAGGAACTTTCCGATCTCGCTCAGGCCAAAGATTCGGATGCTAAGCGGCACCAGGCTGATGAACGGCACCGCGCGCAGCAGCACGATAAGTCCTTCCAGCAAGGTCTTGGCAGCTCGCACGCGGCCTGTGAGAACTCCGAGCGCAATACCCACGATGGCCCCGACGGACCAGCCGATGAGCCATCGTGTGCTAGATACCAAGATGTCGTGCGACAGCGTTCCAGCGGCCCAGAGCTTGCCGACCGCAGCCAGAATGCTCGTGATGTGCGGAAGCCCATACTGCCACGCCAGGAGTTCAATCAGCGCCACAAGCAGCGCGACGGCTGTCACGGGAGCCAGCAACTTAGCGGGGAGATTGGATCGCATTCGATGCAGCTCCTGACATGGCTCAATCTTTCACCCGCGCCGGATCGATCTCTCTCAACAGCGACGCGTCCACGAAATGATCAAACCGATCGGGCATCGGCGTCGTCGGCTCGCGCTGCCGCAGCCACGTGAGTTCCTCTTCCAACCATCGCTCCATCTGCGCGGGGTCCAGATACAACTCGAACCGT
>CAZLDF010000377.1:0-3716 GCA_964558095.1 uncultured Isosphaeraceae bacterium
GGCGGCGAATGTTCGCGATGTTCTCCAGCGGCGGCGCGCGATCGACCATGCAGCGCATGGTATGGCAGTGGGTGAGGGGGTGACAGAGTGAGCAGGAAAGGTCGTGAAGGCGCTGCATGCCGGACCTGAGGTGTCTTCGACGTAAGTCCGGGTGATTTGGTGATCTGGTGATCTGGTGATCTGATGTTTGATCTCCAAAAGCACAACCGCGTCGAACAATTCGACGCGGCGATGCGGGGCTCGTGCTACGACAGACCCCAATGGAGGAGAAGGAAACGGAGTTCGGGACACAAACTGCGTTGTTCGTGATTGGTTCGAGCGACCTCTGATTCTTGACGTTCCACGCAGGGGCACAAGGCCCCTCGCTAAACGCGAAAGTACTGACCTCTGACCTTTGATTCCTGACTTCTGACTTCTGACTTCTGACCTCTGACCTCCGTGTTACTCCGGCGGATAGTCGGTCTTGTTGCGCTTGGCTTCCTGTTCCATGAAGCGATGGATGCTTTCAGCGGCCTGCGGCGAAGTGCTCGCCTTGTACGACCTGTAGTTCGCCAGCGCCTGGCGGCCCAGGATGCCCAGGAACCGCTCCTCGACGATCTGCTCGGATCGCTTCTGATCGGCTTCCAGTTCGCTTTCCAGCCGCTGCACGTGATCGCGAAGCTGGCAAAGCTGCTCTTCGCGCACCTTGAACGAAAGCTCGACCTGCACCTTGATGTGCGCGCGAAGCTTTGGCTCCAGCAGCGCGATCTGCTCGCGCTGCGGCGTGGCGAGCACGCGGCGGAACTCGCCCGCCACGTCGTTGGTCATCTGGTCGATCTGCATCAGGCCCAGCCGCAGTTCGAAAAGGTTGGGATGGATTTCAGCAAGCTGCGCCAGCGAGACCAGCGTGCGGCCGTGCACGCGGAGGTTGTGCTCGAACTTCTTGGGGTCGGTTCGCCGCAGCTCGGCAAGCTGGTCGCCGAAGTCGGGGCTGAGTCGGCGGGCGACGGCGATGCAGCGATCGAAAAACGCCTCGTCGAAGATGACGCGCGAAGCCGCTGCCGGTTCGCACTGCGCGCTGCTCAAGTCGAGCTGATAGTCATCGAGCAGGTCGAGCAGGTGATCCGCGTCGGGCGCCGCCGGCGCGGCGGCGGGTTCGCGCACGTTGTTCGACGGCGAGCCGCGCTGCCCCGATTGCGCCAGCAGCACCGGGCCGGCGAGCACGATCGCCGCAAGGGCACTCACAATCAAGAGCCGTTTCTTCATGGCAGGCACATCCGTGCGAATCGCGCGGCGAATGCGAAACAACCCGATCGCCGCGCTTCGGCTTTACATATCATGGTCGGCCACGAGCATCGCCAGCTCGCGATTGAGGTCGTCGTACGAATCGACATCGCTGGTGTCCAGCAGGAACCCGACTTCTCGTCCCACGGCATCGACGGATTCCGCGGCGTACCACGCCGTCGCTCGCTGGCCCGACGAAACCGCGTTCATCACCACCGGCAGATTCGACTGCCGCGCCACGCCAACGGGCATCTGCTGCATGATCAGCACAAAGGCGAACATCACGCTCGCCGCCAGGGCAAGCTGGCCCCACGCGGTGCGATGGATGACGCGAATGTGCGCGCCGACCAGACGCAGCCGGGGTCGCGCAGCCGCGGCGGGCAGGTACGTCGCCGAGGCTTCGAACACGCGATCGGCGAGACCCTGCGGGATCGACTCCCGCCGCGCGAGCATGCTCAGGTGGGCATCGACTTCGCGCAGCGACGGCTCGAAGTCCGCGGGCAGCGGCTGAAGCTCATTGTCGAAATGGTCCCGATGAAGGCGCATCCAGAGTCCTTTCACAGATCAAACGGTTCCGCGGGCGATTCATTGCCTGCCGCCGGCGGTTTCCAGGCCGCCCCGCAGGGGGCTGATAATCGACCCACCGCCTGCCCCGGGGAGGCCTTTCAGGGCGGGTGATTGCCGGCTTCGGGGCCTTCGTCCGGCGCCTCGCCTCCCATCAGATCGCGGAGCTTCTTGAGCGCCCGGTGCTGGCGGGCAAGCACCGTGCCTATCGGCTGGTCGAGGATGTCGGCGATCTGCCGAAAGCTCAGTTCGCCGAAGTGCCGCATGTGGATGATCCGCTGGTCGGCCTCGGGAAGGCTCGTCAAGGCCTGTCGGAGCTTGGCGAGCATGCCCGATTCGTCATAGGCGGCGGGCCCCTCGCTTTCGTCGGCGCCGGCGAGACTGGTCAGCGTGGTCTCCTCCACCGGCCGGGCGTGCCGCTTGCGGCGTCGCATCTCATCGCGGAGCCGGTTCATCGCGATGCGGAAGATCCACTGCTCGAACCGGCCGACTTCGGTGTAGCTGGCGAGTTTGGAGGCGATGGTGCAGAACGCCGACTGGGTGATTTCCTCGGCGAGTTCCGCGTCGCCGCACTGCGAGCGAACCAGCGCGAAGACGCGCGGCGAAAAGGCCTCGACGACGATGCGCCACGCGTCCTGGTCACCGGCGGCGGCGCGCTGGAGGACTGCCTGGAACTCCTGTTTTTCGGGTGAGTCGGTCATGAACGGTCAGAGGTCGGAAGTCAGAGGTCAGAAGTCGGGGGTCAGACTTCATCATCATGTTTCGCGAGGGGCCTTGTGCCCCTGCGCCGAGAGTCGCAAGTGATACGTCGTCGGCAGAACACACGGTACTCCCGCATTCGCGGCTCGGAGAGCCGCAGTACCGGACGCGGTACCATCCCGGCGTCATGCCTCTGGTTCGATTCACCGCCAACATTCAGCGGCACGTGGCCTGCCCGGACCGGAGGCTGCCCGGGGGAACCGTCCGTGAGGCCCTGGAGGCCTATTTTCGCAGCGTTCCGGCGGCCCGCGGGTATGTGCTTGATGAGCAGGAGGCGCTGCGCCATCACATGGCGGTGTTCGTCAACGGCCGGCAGATTCGCGACCGGCGGACGCTCTCCGATGCCGTCGCGGACGCGGACACAATCGACGTCATGCAGGCGCTGTCGGGGGGGTAATCTCGCACCGTCGCCACGCCCCGAGTCGCGAGGTTGACCTGTCTTCCGCCTTCCGCGAGGATTCGTCTCGCGCCTTCCGCGCTTGTCGGATCATGTGAAAGCACTCCACTATGAGCGATCAACTTTTTGTCGCGACTCGAAAGGGCCTCTTCAGCTTCGGGCGATCCGCTGGCGGGCAATGGACGATCGCCACCGGCTCGTTCGTCGGCGACAACTGCACGCTGGTCATGCACGATCCTCGCGATAGCGCCATCTACGCAGCGCTCGACCACGGCCACTTCGGGTGCAAGATGCACCGGTCTGAAGACGGTGGGAAGACGTGGGCCGAAATCGGCGTCCCTGCCTATCCCAAGCGGCCCGAAGGCGAAAAGCCCGAGGTGGACAGCATGGGCCGCACCGTGCCCGATTCGCTCAAGCTCATCTGGGCGCTCACCCCCGGATCGGCCCGACAGAAGGGCCGCATCTGGTGCGGCACGATCCCCGGAGCCCTGTTCAAATCCGATGACCACGGCTCGTCGTGGCAGCTTGTTTCAAGTCTGTGGAACCATCCCGACCGCAAGAAGTGGTTCGGCGGCGGCGCCGATTGGCCGGGCATCCACAGCGTCATCGTCGATCCTCGCCCCCCCCACGACAAGCGCATCATCGCCGGGGTGTCCTGCGGCGGGGTGTGGGTCTCCGAAGACGACGGCCAGTCCTGGACATGCAAAGCCAAGGGCATGCGGGCCGCCTACAT
>CAZLDF010000378.1:0-3292 GCA_964558095.1 uncultured Isosphaeraceae bacterium
AGCTATCTCAAAACTCCCTCTCCCCTTGGGAGAGGGTTGGGGTGAGGGCCGCAAGTCCAGCAAATGCCGCGAATGTATCGCGAACTCAGCTTCGAATGTTGCATTTGAGATCGCTTCTAAGGACGACAGATGGCGCGATTCGTCTTCACCTTGCAGCAAGTGCTCAACGCCCGCCAGCGCGAGGAGGATGCGCTTCGGCGAGCCGTGGCGGCAATCGAGCGAGAGCGTCGGTCGCTTGAAGACCGGATTCGGAGCCAACAGGAACTGATTCGCGGAAGCAGACATGCGTTGTCGAGCCGGCTTGTGGGCATGCTTGCCGTCGCCGACGTCCGCGGTGAAGGCGCCACGACGCTGCGCGCCATGCGGTCGGCGCAGAAGCTCGTGATCGAGCTTGCGGGCGTCCATCGACGACTGGAGCGATCGCGAGGTGAACTGCTCGCGGCGTCCAAGAGGCGACGCGCGGTCGAACTGCTGCGCGACAAGCGATTCAGCCAGTGGAAACACGCGCTCGATAAGGCCGAGACCGCGGCCCTGGATGAGCTGGCGGTGCAGCGAATTCGGCGAAAGGACGAGACGATATGAAGACCGCGTGGAACATGATCAGTTTTCTGGCGGTGGTCAATCTGCTGGCGCTTGTGCTGTTCACGGCGTGGCTGTGGCAAAGCGGGCGGCTGGATCGCCGGCGGATCGACGCCGTGCGCGACATGCTCTCGCAAACCATTCAGGCCGAAGCCGAAGCGCAGCAGGCAGCCGCCGAAACGGCGCGCCAGGCGGAAGCCGAGCGCATGGACGAGTCGCTGCAGAGCAATCCGCCCCTCCCAAGCGCGCAGCAGATCAACCAGCTGTCGGCGATCAACGCGCGCGAGCAGCTCACGCTCCAGAGGCTCGAAGACGAAAAGAACATGCTCGTCGAGCAGCTTCGCCTGCAATCGCAGAAGATGAACCAGGAGCGCGCGGAATTTGAAGCGCAGCGGGCGGCGTGGGAACAGGCGACCAAGGCCGACCGCGAGCGTCAGGCCGACGGGCAGTTTCAGAAGACGGTGACGCTGTACGAAACGCTGCCCGCCAAGCAGGCCAAGGCGATGCTTGTCGAGCTGGTCGATCGCAACCAGACCGCGCAGGCGATCGCGTATCTCGATGCGATGGACAGCCGGGCCGCCGCGAAGATTCTGCGCGAGTTGAAGACGGACGTCGAGAATCAATTGGCAACGGAATTGCTGGAGCAATTGCGAACCTTCGGCCTGACGGCCAAGGACGCAAAGGAATCCGGCGATGCCGACAACGCTGAACGCACTCTCTCCGCTGCTGGCCAATCCGGGCCGTGAATCCGCGTTTTCCGCGGCTTCAGGCCTGTTTCCATCCGTCGATCGCGGCTCGAACAGGCCGTCGTTCGCCGACGCGTTGACGGAATCGCGAGCGCGCCAGTCGCATTCGTCGCAGCGCAAATCGAGCGAGAAACCACAGGCGAACGATGCGCCCAAGCGCAAGGATCGCGCCGGCGACGCGCGGCATGAGGCCGCCGGTGCAGCGCAGCAGGAGACTCAGGCGGCGAAGGCCGACAAGCAGAATCCGCCCGAGCCATCGACGCATGGCGCAACCGCCGATTCGCCGGCGACGGGCGCCGATCTTTCACCCGAGGCCGGCAATGAAACCGCGCCGACAAGTCAGCCGCGGCAGTCCGACGGCGAAGCGGCCATCGCCCAAGCGACGATCGCCCGCAGTGCGCCGCTCGCTGCGTTCGCAGCCGAGACCATCGCACCGCCGATCGACCCGGCGGCCGCAGCGCCGCAAACCGCGACAGCGTCCGGCGACGCAAGCAAAGTAATCGCGCCGCCGCCCGCTCACAATGAATCGCAGGCGACACGCGCTTCGGCGCGAGCGACGCTGCAGGCGTCGAATTCCGCAATCAACGGCGCGCCGTCCGCTGACGATGAAGCGGCGCAATCGGGGCATGTGAACGATCAATCAACCGTGCGGCGATCGCCCGTCGAACTCTCGGTGGATCGTCCTTCGTCCAATGTGCCGGCGGCGCCCGACGATTCGTCTAATCATCCGCAATCGCGGCCGGTCGATGCGAACGCCGGCCGGGCTGCCGCGGACGCGGCGCCCGTTGAGGTCGATCCGCGGAATCGTCAGCGGCAGCAGCAGGGCGCCGCGCGCAGCGCCGCCGTCGCGGCGGGCAGCGTAGATCGTTCAGCCGCCGCGAAGGCAGCGCGCACCGACGCAAGTCCTCGACCGTCGGATCGGGCGGAATCCGCCAACGCAGCGCAGCAGCCTTCAACCGCGGACCGGATTCTGGACGTGAAGCTGGCTTCCGCGGCGGACGCGCCATCGGATGCACGCGCCGCTCGCATCAACGAGGCGGTGCAGCTTGCGCAATCGGTTGGCGCGAGCGGCCTGGCGGATGGCGGCGCGGCGCAAGGGCTCGATGCCAATCGGTCCACGACTGCGCCGGCGACGAACGCCGCGAGCTTCGCGCACGTGCTGGATTCCGACGCCGGCGTCGATCAGGCGATGCGCAACGCCGCCGATGACGCGAAATCGACCGAGCGCGTCGTCCGCGGTCTTTCGACGCTCGTGAATCAGCACGGCGGCGCCATGAAGATGCGCCTCCATCCGCCCGAACTCGGCGACTTGCGCGTGCAGATGTCGGTGGTGCGCGGCGTGGTGACGGCGCAGTTCCAGGCCGCAACGCCGGAAGCCCACGCCATGCTCGAACGGAACATGAGCGTGCTGCGCAGCGCGCTTGAGCAGCAGGGTCTGACCGTCGAGCGGCTGGCGGTTCAGCCGCAGGCGCCTTCGAACAGCCAGTCGATGTCGCAGGAGCGCAACGATCAATCGCAACAGAACTCGCAGCGGCACGATGCCGGCGACGGCCGCAGCCGCGGACACGATGGAGACGCCCGGCAGCGCGAATCGCACCGCGGAGGCGAACGATTCGACTTCCGCGCCTTCACCGAAGACATCATCGAACACTCGCCCGCCACGGCGATCGCAGGAGGAATCTGAAATCATGAGCGCCATCAGCAGCAATCTCGCACTCGACGCCGCGGCTCAGTCGCCCACGACCGCCAATCGCTTCGGCGAAATGACCAGCGAAGAGTTCATCCAGATCATCTTCACGGAACTCTCCAACCAGGACCCGTTCTCGCCGAACGACACCTCCGCATTGCTCGAACAGCTCAACTCCATCCGCTCGATCGAGTCGGACATCAAGCTGACCGACAAGCTGGACTCGCTGGTGTTCGAGAACAAGCTTGCGTCGGCGGGGGCGCTGATCGGCAACTTCATC
>CAZLDF010000379.1:0-3122 GCA_964558095.1 uncultured Isosphaeraceae bacterium
GAGCTTAGAAGCTCAAGATGAACGTATTGGCGCACCCATCATAGATCATCAGGCAATCTTTGAGAATGTCCGTGCCCAGGAGCACGTCTATTCCCTGATGTTTGAGCGCACACTCGGTGACGGGAACAGCGCGGTCCATGATGTATTGGTGTTGCGCATGGTAGAGGATAATGGTCACGTCATAGAGCAGCTTGGTGTCGGGGTTGCCGCCCGTAGTCGATGGGGTATGGACGCTGGTTGTACCGGTGGGTGAAAGTCGCAGCTGCCGAATGATGGAGTGATCGAGGGCCGTAATGCTCGCCCCAGTGTCAATCAAGGCGTTGGCAACCTGAATGTCCGGAACCGTTTGTTTGGCCGACTCCAGCGCGGCGGCGCGAGCCCGCGTAACCCCCACTCCGACATGAACCAGACAACTACCGCCAGGCGACAGAGGCATAGTCAGGTGTGGCATCGGTCGGACAGATCTCTCGTGAAGTGATTGATGGTCTCGACGGCTTCAATCCTCTTCACGAGGAAGGCTCTTGTGCCGCATCTCTCGTAACCGACCCTCAGTGCATCTTCATAGTCGCCATACACGCCGATGACCTCGTCGTCGCGAATGACGACAAATTTGCCCTGATCAACGAGCAGATCGGGCAGCCGCGCTCGGTAGGTTCGAAGTTCTCTTTCCAGAGGCATGACAGGCGTAGCCACCATAGACAGAAGGATATGACCAGCGATCGTCCCTTGGTAGTCGGAGACGACAGCAAACCGACATATCACGACTTATCGGACGTTCAAACGCTGGATTCCCCCCGAACGAACTTCTAACATCTTTGCCCTCTGAATTATCTGGGGACGAAGGGCGATCGCGCGGCGGCGAGAAGGCTTGTCCTGGGCGTTCGCCCGCTTAGCCGATGGAATTGCCTGAGATGCACTCGCGCAATCGACCTGCGGTGTTCTTTCGCCACGGAGGGCGTTCGGAATGACGACACTGTTTGCCTCGCCGGTGAAGCAAGAGATGCGCAAATCGAAGCGGTCGGCCGCGACATCGAAGGAGCCCGTGCGCCGACGGCGGCCGAAACCCGCGCCGGACGGCCCGATGCTGGTCGATGCCGCGGTCGAGCATGCCGCGCCCGCCGCTTCGCGAGAGCCCAATGCATCGCGCTCCAGGGCGACCGAAACGCCGGGCGTCAAGAAGGATCGGAAGACCCGCGGCCGCGCCACCGCCGAATCCATGGCGGCGGCGCAGCGCGACATCTCCGTCAGCGAGTTCTTCGCGAAAAACCGCCACCTGCTGGGCTTCGACAACCCGCGCAAGGCCATGCTCACCGTCGTCAAGGAGGCGGTGGACAACTCGCTCGACGCCTGCGAAGAGGCCGGCATCCTGCCCGATCTGCTCGTGCACCTGCTCCAGCTCGGCGAAACGCGATTCAAGATCACCGTCCGCGACAACGGCCCCGGCATCCTCCGCTCGCAGATCGAGAACATCTTCGGCAAGCTGCTTTACGGCTCGAAGTTCCACCGCCTGAAGATGAGCCGCGGCCAGCAGGGCATCGGCATCTCCGCCGCCGGCATGTACGGCCTGATGACCACCGGCAAGCCGGTGCTCATCATTTCCAAAACGAAGAGGAACAAGCCCTCGCACGAAGTCGTCCTCAAAATGGACACCTCGAAGAACGCGGCGCAGGTCGTCAGCGAAACTGAGCATCCCGAAGACGACACGCTCTTCCACGAAGGTCACGGCACGCAGGTCACCATCGAACTCGAAGGCCGCTATCAAAAGGGCCGCGCGTCCGTCGATGAGTATCTCGAACAGACGGCGATCGCGAACCCGCACGCGCACATCACCTACGTCTCTCCGACGAACGAGACGATCGAGTTTCCGCGCACGGTGAACGACCTGCCCGCCGAGCCGCGCGAGATCAAGCCGCACCCCAAGGGCATCGAACTCGGCACGCTGATCCAGATGCTCGAACGGACGCAGGAAAAGCACCTGGGCCCGTTCCTGCAGAACGACTTCTGCCGCGTCGGCCCCGGCAAGGCGAAAGAGCTTTGCGAAAAGGCGGGCCTGACGACGCGAACGTGGGTGGCGCACGTCGGGCATGGCGGCGCGGAGAAGCTCTACCAGGCGATCCAGGAGGCGTCGCTGATGGCACCGCCGACGGACTGCCTGGCGCCGATCGGATCGAAAGCGCTGCTCGCGGGCCTGCTCAAGGAAGTCAAGGCGGAATTCTTCGCCGCCAGCACTCGCCCCCCCACTGTGTATCGCGGCAACCCGTTTCAGATCGAAGTGGCGATGGCCTTCGGTGGGCAGCTTGCCGCCGACGAGCCCGCCCGCGTGCTCCGCTTCGCCAATCGCGTCCCGCTGCTCTACCAGCAATCCGGCTGCTGCTCGTTCAAGGCCGTCATCGAAACGGCGTGGAAGAACTACGGCCTGGCGCAGCCCAAAGCCAGCGTGCCCGTCGGCCCGCTCGTGGTGATGGTGCACATGGCCAGCGTGTGGGTGCCCTTCACCAGCGAATCGAAGGAAGCCATCGCCGACTACGACGAAATTCGCAAGGAGATGAAGCTCGCGCTACAAGATTGCGGCCGCAAGCTGGGCACATACCTGCGACGGCGCAAGCGCATGCAGCGCGAAGCCGATCGCCGCAGCGCGTTCGAACGATACATCGGCGAGATCGCGCGCGCTTGCGAAGCCATCACCGGCGAGCAGGCGAAGAAGATCTACGATGCGCTCCTCGAGCAAGCGCAGAAGCGAACCGAGGAGGCGGACTTCGAATTGGACGATGAAGGCCGCGTGATCGGCGACGGGCACCGGCTGGAGAAGGACGAGGATGTCATCATCGTCGAGGAACGGCAGGCGATCGCGGGCGGTGATGGCGTCATTGAAGCATCGCCGACGACCAGGCCGGCCGGCCGTTTGTTTGAAGACGCCATTGTGGATGAGGGCGGAGCTTCAGCGATCGATGGCGCTGCGCGCAAGACCAAACGCGTGATTCGCAAGAAGAAGGTGAAAACCAAGAGGCGGGATTGATGTTTGCGGCACTTCATTGAGTGCCGTGTGAAGCTGAGTCGAACGTATCGCGTTCGCGGCCATTGAGGCCGCGAAGACGATCACAGGCAAGACGCCTGTGCCACTG
>CAZLDF010000380.1:0-4359 GCA_964558095.1 uncultured Isosphaeraceae bacterium
CGCGCGATTCGGCTGTCCGAAGCAGGTCGGGTGTCTCTGGTCTCCCGCTGGGCGCCCGACAGCAGAACACTGGCGTACGCCACATGGGCTCCGGAAAGGGACAACGAACTTATCTACATCGCGATGCTCGATGCGCCGGGAGATGTGCGGATGCTCTATAAGTCTCAGGATCAGGAGCATCTGGAGATGACCGACTGGACGCCCGATGGCCGACACCTTCTCATCCGGCATCGATTGGAATCCAGCGGCACGAACACCGATCTGCACCTGCTTCCGATTGATGGCGGCGAGCGCATCGAACTGCTGGCGACGCGGGCGGACGAGACCAACGGTGTGTTCTCGCCGGATGGCAAGTGGCTGGCATACCAGTCCAATGCGTCCGGCCAGGATGAAATCTACATTCGTTCGTATGACAACACTTCGCACTCGCTCGGCGAAAGGGCGATTCCAGTCTCCGGAACACGGGGCGCCCATCCGCTCTGGAGTCCCGACGGCACGAAGCTCCACTACTTGAGCGGTCCTGACGACGAACTCCTCTATCACGCTGCGTTGACGCTGGAGCCGCAGGTGAGCGTCGAGCAGCCCAAGCTCGTCATCGACTGGAACGACAGCGCTTTTGAGCGGTTGGGCGGGGGGGGCGATGTGATGCCAGCGACGGGCCATTTCGTCCGCGTTCGGTATGCTTCCGGCGAAAACGAGCCGGCCGAACTCCGCATCGTGCTGAACTGGATCGAGGAGTTCAAGCAGCAGGTCGGGCCGAACCGCTGAAGCAAGGCAACCGCCGCGCACGCGTGAAATGCCTGCCGTTCTCGTGTCGGTTGCACGGGGCCGGTGCTGCAGATGGGGCATGATCACGCCGGAAGAACCGACGGTGATTTCGGCGGAGCCGACCGGCAGGTCATACGTCCGGCCTGGCGGCCGGGGCTTAACGGCGGATCGGGGAGTTGCCCGCCTGCGAAGCCATGCTATACTCCGCGACTCGCTGTATCGGGCGAGCTTCCAATTCAGACCGTTTACACCACTGCGGCGCGTCGTGCCCCTGGCCGGGCCTTCGCCATCCCGTCCCCGGAGCACCGGAAGGGAGCCGTCGGTGGGAGGTAGGAGCACTATGGCCAAGAAGATCACCAAGCAATTCAAGATCATGGCCCCCGGAGGCAAGGCGACCCCCGCCCCGCCACTTGGCCCTGCCCTTGGCGCCAACGGCATCAACCCTGGCCAGTTCATCTCCCAGTTCAACGAACGCACCAAGGAGCTCAACGGCAAGGTCGTCGGCTGCGTGATTACCGTCTATCAGGACCGCAGCTTCGACTTCGAACTCAAGAGTTCGCCCGCATCGACGCTCATCAAAGAAGCTGCGAAGGCGGAGAAGGGCTCCGGCGTGCCGAACAAGGAGAAGGTCGGCTCCATCACCAAGGCGCAGGTGCGATCCATCGCCACCGAGAAGATGGAAGACCTCAACGCCGCGACCGTCGAGGCGGCGATGCGCATGATCGAAGGCTCCGCCCGCTCGATGGGCGTCGTAGTGGTGGAGGGCTGACCCATGGCGAAGCAAAGCAAACGAGGCAAAGCGAACCTGCAGATTGCGGAGAAGCACCCGAACCCCCTGCCAGTGCCGGAGGCGGTGAAGGTGCTCAAGCAGTTCAAGGGCACGAAGTTCGACCAGTCGGTCGAAGTGTGCGTGCACCTGGGAATCGATCCCAAGCAGGCCGATCAGGCCCTTCGCGGGTCGATCAGCATGCCCAAGGGCGTTGGCAAGACGGCCCGGGTGGTGTGCTTCTGCCAGGAAGACAAGGTGGCCGCGGCCAAGGCGGCCGGCGCAGTCGAGGCGGGGGGCGAGGAGCTGGTGAAGAAGATCGAGGGCGGCTGGTTCGATTTCGACGTCGCCGTCGCCTCGCCCGACATGATGCGCGTGGTGTCCAAACTGGGCCGGACGCTGGGCCCGAAGGGTTTGATGCCCTCTCCCAAGGCCGGCACGGTCACGCCCGACGTCGTAACGGCCGTCAAGGAATACGGGGCGGGCAAGACCGAATTCCGCAATGACGACGGCGGAAACGTCCACTGCGTCATCGGCAAAATGAGCTTCAAAGAGGACGACCTGACCCAGAACCTCGACTTTTTCCTTGGGCACATCAACAAGATCCGCCCGTCGGCGGCGAAGGGTCAATACATCAAGAAGTGCGTGATCAGCGGCACGATGACGCCGGGCGTGAAGGTGCTGGCGTAGGCAGAGATCAGAGGTCAGAGGTCAGAAGTCAGACCGCCTGTTGGTACGCGTTGAAAACTGAGAGCCAACCATGAGCAAGCCAGTCAAAGGCATGATTGTCGCGGAGTATCAGAAGCGGTTCGCCGAGGTGGGCGACGCGCTGGTGATCGACATTCGCGGCATCGGCGCGAACACCAACAACGAGATGCGCGTCAATCTGCAGAAGAAGAACATTCGCATCACCGTGCTGCGCAACACGCTGGCAAAGAAGGCGTTCGCGGGCACGGCGCTGGCGAATCTCGACGCGGCCATCAACGGGCCGTGCGCTCTGGCCTATGGCGCCGAATCGGTCGTCAACGTCGCGCGCGAGCTCGTCGATTGGGCGAAGAAGATCAAGGAACTGTCCTTCAAGGGCGCGGTCCTCGACGGCGAATACTTCGAAGGCGAACTGGGCGTCAAGCGCCTCAGCGAGTTCCCGACGAGGGAAGAAGCTCAGGCGAAGGTGGTCCAGCTCATTCTGTCGCCGGCGCGCAACCTCATGGGCATCGCCACCAGCCCCGGCTCGAAGCTGCTGGGCATCGTCAAGCAAATCCAGGAGAAGCTGGAGAAGGGCGAAGCGATCGCCAAAGCGGGCTGACATCACATATTGACTGACGTCCATGCATTCGACTGGCCCCTTGGGGTTAAAAGCGGCGCGTGCCGCTCCTCTCGGATCGTGCGAATCAGACACACACAGATGGAGTTCGAGTCATGACTGAAGAAACTGCCGCCAAGACGTTCGAGGCGAAGATCACGAAGCTGGGTGACGAGATCGCGGGCCTGACCCTGAAGGACGCGGTCGATCTGGCGGATTACATGAAGGAAACCTACGGCATCGAGCCGGCGGCGGGCGGCGCGGTGATGATGGCGGGCCCCGCGGCGGGCGGTGCGGCCGTCGCCGAGGAGCAGACCGAGTTCGACGTCATCATCGAAGCGGCGGGCGACAAGAAGATCCAGGTCATCAAGGTCGTTCGCGAGGCGACGGGCCTGGGTCTGAAGGAAGCCAAGGACCTCGTCGACGCCGCGCCAAAGGCCCTCAAGGAGAAGGTCACCAAGGACGAAGCCGAGGCCCTCAAGAAGAAGCTCGAGGAGGCCGGCGCGACCGCCAAGATCAAGTGAGACAAGCACTTACAGCGATCCGGACGATCCAGACCGATCGGTCCTCGAAGCCCACGGATTACGGTCCGTGGGCTTTTTTCTCCCCATTTCAACCGCAGGTTCGCCTGGCGGAAAGATTTTTCAAGTTTCCGCTTGCAATCGCTTGCGGACGTGCTAGGGGGCGCTTAGGATACGCGGCTCGGCGAAATCCTCGGACACTCTGGCTCCACCTTCTACATCCAGGTTTCATGACCCAACGAACCGTGATGATCACTTCGGCGCGCCCGGCGTGCCAGCGATTGGGGTAATTGCATGTCAACACGTAAGGTTCGCGACTTTTCCAAGCGCGGCGATGCGATCCCTGTTCCCACTCTGACTGAGGTGCAGATCGCCGCCTATGAGCGCTACATCCAGTCTGACAAGGCACACGACAAGCGCCATCCCGGTGTCGGCATCGAGTCGCTGCTGCGCGAAGTCTTCCCCATCGAGTCGTATGACAAGAACATGCGCCTCGAATACCTCTATTACAAGCTCGACGAAGCGCGGTACACCCCCGACGAGTGCCGCGAGCTGCGCCTGACCTACGGCATGCCGTTCCGCATCGGCGTGCGCCTGGTGCGCGAGGGCGTGAGCGAAATCCCCGAGGAGGAGATTTACCTCGGGGAGATTCCGATCATGATGGGCGGCGGCGAGTTCATCGTCAACGGCGCCGAGCGCGTGATCGTCAACCAGCTTCACCGTTCTCCCGGCGTTGATTTCAGCATCGTCAGCGCCATCGCCGACCGCCCGCTGCACTCGGCGCGCATCATTCCCGAGCGCGGCTCATGGATCGAACTGGAGGTGTCCAAGAAGGACGTTCTCCAGATGCGCATCGACCAGTCGACCAAGATCCCCTCGACCACGTTCCTGCGCGCGCTCGATGAGGCCTACTCGACCACCGACACGCTCATCCGCACGTTCTACGACGTGGTGAGCCTCAAGGTGGACCAACTCAAGCCCGAGCACTACGCGGCCGTGTC
>CAZLDF010000381.1:0-8298 GCA_964558095.1 uncultured Isosphaeraceae bacterium
CCGGCCGATGGCGTCGTTGAAAGTGGTGACAAAGCGATTGACCGATTCGACGATGGCGGCGGTGTCGCGTTCGATGGTGACTTCGACGACGTCGTCGCTGGCTTTGTGCAAGTCGATGGTGACGCCCTGCAGCACGCCGGTGAGGCTGTTGGAACTGCTGGTGATGAGGAAGCCCTCTTCGGGCGTGTCGGCGCCGAAAAAGACCTTGGCGTCCTGGGCGGCCGTGAGCGTGGTGAACCCGAGATCGACGCCGGCGGTGTCGATGATCAGGTCGCCGGCCTTGCCGGAGATGCCCGAGGCGATGCTGAGTCGATAGGGCGCCGCGCCGCCGCCGGTGTTCAGGATCGACGCGCTAATGGGCACGTTGGACTCGTTGATCGCGAAGACGACGTCGGCGAGCGAATCGGACGGGTCGAGTTCGATGATCTGCTCGTATGAGCCGTCGATGGACGCGTCATCGACCGTTTCGGATTCGCCGACGATGTTGAGGTCGTGCGCGACGGTTCCGCCGGTGGAGGCGATTTTGATCTTGACGAACGGCGTCTGGCCGCCGAGCGCTGCGTCGTCCTGCTCGATGATGATGCCGTCGCCGTTGTCGTTGATGCGCGCCTCGACAGCCAGGCCGCGCGAATTGATTTCGCGGATCACGTCGTACAGCGTCACCGAATCGGAGTCGATGTTGACGGTGGCGGACTGGCCGAGGCCGTCGGTGATGCGGAACGACCCGGTTCCGACGCCCCGGCCATAATTGAGGTCTTCGAGCAGCGAGCCTTCGGAGACATATTGCAATTGCAGATTGGTCCCGGTGACGGAGTCGGCGGCGACGTCGGCGGCGATGCCGAGGCCGCTCGCGCCGTCGCCGCTGATCGTCAGATTCCCCGCCCCGCCCGTCGTATCGGTGATCGTGAGCCCCGTGCCGTTGCTGTTGAGCGCCGCGGTGACTCCGGCGGCGGCGTCATTGATGGCGTCGATGATCTGCGAGAGGCTGTGATAACCGGCGACGTCGAGCTCGGTCTCGACGCCGTTGCGATTATTGATGACGAGGATGGTCGAGACGGCCGGATCGGTGTCGTCGCCGGTGATGGTGTTGCCTTCGAGCAGGCCCAGGCTGTCAACGATGCCAAGCTCGGTCGCTGCGGTCGAGCCATTGATGTCGGAAATCGCAAAGTCGTTCAGCCCCCCAACGTTGTTCGTCGCCTCGAGCGTCTGGCCGTTGATCGCGAGCGTGACGTCGCCGCTGGTGGCGGCGTCCACGGCGTCGATGAGGTCCTGCACGGTGGTGAGGCCGTCGAGTTCGATGTCATAGGTGGCGCCAGTGCGATCTTCGATGCGCATGTCAGCGGATGCGCCGTTGCCGTTGGTGGTGATGCCGGCGCCCTGGAAGAGCGAGCTGAGCGGCGTCGCGCCGCTGAGCGTGGTCGAGCCGGTGAGACCCGCGCCGCCGTTGAGATGCTTGACCATCACCGACTGCAGCGCCGCGACGAGCCGATCGCCTTCGACTTCGTCGCCGGCAATGTCGGCGGCGATGCCGAGTTCGTTGACGGCGTGGGCGTTGGCGACGCTGGCTTGGATCGTGAGATTGCCGCCCCCCCCCGTGGTGTCGGTGATCTTGATGCTCACGCCGTCGTCGCCGATGGACGCGACGATGCGCCCGCCGTTGGCGACGTCACCGGAGTCGAGCGCGGTGTTGATGCGATCGAGGACGTCCTGGATGGTGGCGGCGCGCGGGTCATCGACGGTGTTGGGGACGGTTTCACCGGTGATGGTGTTGCCCGAACCGCCGCCGGAGCCGGTGTAGATGCCGAGTTGCTGGGCGGTCTTGTTGCCGTTGACGCCCGCGCCGATGACTTCGAGGTCGCCGCCGCCGCCAAGGTTATCGACGATGTCGAACCCGTTGCCGTTGGCGTTGATGGAGACGACGACCTGTCCCGCGCCGAGCTCGTCGTCGAGCGTGTCGTTGATGCGATCGATCAGCTCGCCAACGGTCGTGACGGCTTCCTCGATGACTTCGCCGTCGTCGTCTTCGATGTCGCCGAGGTTGATCTGCACCTGCGTGCCGTCGGTGGCGACGATGGTGAAGTCGGGCGCGTCGTTGGTGATGGTGATGCCGTTGCCGTTGTTGAGGTCTTCGAGCAGCGTGTCGCTGTCGATCGGCGAATCGACGCGGCCGAGGTCGATGTTGAAGACGCTGCCGTCGCGGGCGGTGATGACGAAATCGGGGCTGTTATCGACGATCAGGATGCCGTTGCCGTCGTTGAGGCTGGTGAGCGCGGTTTGCGCGCCGAGCGTGTTGATCGCGGCGGCGGAGTATTCGCTGCCGTTCTGGGTCAGCGACGTCAGGCCGAGGTCGGTGGCGGTGGTGAACGAGCCATAATTGGCGACCGTGAGCGTGCCGCCCCCGCCGGAGGTGTCGGTGAGCTTGATCGAGTCGCCATCGACGCTTGCGGTCACGTCGATGTCGTTGGAGTCGTTGATGCGGTCGAGCACTTCGTCGAGGCTGGTGACGTCGGTGAGGTCGATCGTGGCTGAAGCGCCAGCCTGGTCGGTGATGATGATGCGCCCGCGGTTGACGCCCGCTCCGCCGTTGAGGTCTGACAGTTCACGATCGCGGCTGAGCCGCCCCGCGCCGAACTCGACGCTGATCTGGCTGAGTCCCAGCGGCGTGGTGGCGGTGTCGGTGAAGCCTTTGGAGAGCAACTGGCTGTTGGTGACGCGCTGCTTGACGATGAATTTGTAGGTGCCGGGCTGCGCGCTGGACTTGGTCTTCGCGGTGAGAATGGTGTCGTCGGTGCTGGTCGCCAGCGTCGAGCCGAACACGGAATCGTTCTTGAAGGCCCCCGCGGCGGACTTGAGGTTGAGCAACCGCGCATTGATGTCGAGCATCGCGGTTCGCTGCTGCTCGAGACCGGCGATGCGCTGCTGCAGGATCGTCTTGGGCCGGGCCTTGAGCGCGATGAGCTGGTTGATGAGCGTCGCGGTGTCGATGCCGCTTATTAATCCGATGCCGCTGGTGATCGATCCCATTCTGGTTTGTTCCCTTGAAGAAGAACCACGGAGGCACGGAGACACGGAGGGGGCTTATGAAGGGGGGTGTGTGGATGGTTGGTGTGCTCACGCCGGACCTGAGTCATCGGGGGGCGAAGGTCCGGATTGATTTGGTGATCTGGCGATTTGGTGAACTGGTGATCGGTTCCCTTCGTCGCTTCGTGCCTCCGTCGCTCCGTCGCTCGCCCCCACCTCACGCCGCAAACTGATAAAAGTGATCGAAGTCGTTCTCGCGCAACCAGTGCATGCCTTGCAGGCCGGATGCGCGGACGTGGAGGGTGTCGCTGGCCCAGGCCGCCAGGTGCCGCCGCCACAGTTGCTCGGCACGCTTCATCGCCGCCTGCGATTCCGCGGGCGAGGGCAGGCGAAGCATCGGCTGGGAGACTGCTGTTTCATCCGTCATCATGTCCAACTGGCCTTGTTTGATGTTGCAAACCGCGGTCCAACGCATCGCCTCACGCGCAGCGCAGCCGATGGACCTTCACGCATCCAACATCGATCGCAGCAACGGGCGACTTTCGCGCACCAGCGCATCGGACGGAATATCCACGCGCAAGCTGTGCGCGATCGTCGAGGTCCGATAATCTCGATCGTTTCGAGGAAGTGAGCGACGAAGGCACGAAGCGACGAAGCGACGAAGGGAATCAATCACCAAATCGCCAAATCACCAGATCACCAAATCGACCCGGACCTTCGCCCCCCCCGATGACTCAGGGTCCGGCGTGGACAAGATGAAGAAGATGTGACGTCACATCACGCCTGCGACACGGTCGCAAGCTCTTCGAGCGTGCGGCCGGCGTCGCCGGAGTCGATCGCTTCCGCCGCCAGCGCCACGCCCGCATCCATGCTCGAGGCGAAGCCCGCGACCACCAGCGTGGCGGCGGCCTTGAGCAGCGTCATGTCTCGCCGCGGACCCTGCTCCTCGCCGCTGAGCACGTCGCGAATGATTCGCGCCGCATCGTGCAGGTCGTCAGCGACAAGCTGATGCATTTCCGCCCTGGCAAAGCCAAGCTCCGCGGGATTCAAGCGCTCCAGTCTCACCGCGCCCTCTTCGACGTGCGCCACCTGATTCAGCGCGCTGACCGACAATTCATCCAGCCCGTCGAAACTGTGGAACACCATCGCGCGCACGCTGCCAAGCTGCGCGAGCGCCTTGGCGATCGGCTCAACCAGCCGGCGATCATAGACGCCCATGATCTGCCGCTGCGCGCCAGCGGGATTCGTCAGCGGGCCCAGCAGGTTGAAGATCGTCGGCACGCCCAGCGCCATGCGCACGGGCATGACGTGCCTGGTCGCCGGGTGATGATGGATGGCGAAGCAGAAACACACGCCGACGGTTTCGAGACAACGCGCCTGCGTGGTTCGATCGGCATCGACGTTGACGCCGAGCTGCCTGAGCACTTCCGCGCTGCCGCGGCCGGTGCGCGATCGGTTGCCGTGCTTGGCAACGGTGGCGCCGGCGCCGGCGGCGACGATCGCCGCCGCGGTCGAGACGTTGAACGTCTTGGGCGCGCCCCCCGTGCCCGCGGTATCGACGATCTTCGACGGCTCACACGACGACACGACGCGATCGACGTGTCGCCGCATGACGCTCGCCGCGCCCAGAATTTCGGCGGGCGTGGGCGTGCGCGTGGCGAGCAGCGCCAGCAGCGCGCCAATCTCGCCTTGCGTCGTCTGGCCCGTCATCATGGCTTCGAACGCGGCGGCGGTTTCGTCGGCCGAAAGCGAGCGGCCGGCAAGCAGGACCTTCAGCGCCGGCGTCAGGTCGCCGGGCTTGGGCGCTCGCGGAAACTCCGGCGGCGCCGCCGACGATGGCGCGTCGGCGCCCGAGCCAGGATGTTCGATTCGTTCCTTCATCGCCGCTACGCTACGTCGCGTCTAGGAATCCAAACCACGGAGGCACGGAGACACGGAGGTGATGGGTGAGCGGGTGACAAACTGAGTGGGTGAACCCAAATCACCAAATCACCAAATCAACCCGGACCTTCGCGGACTCGGGTCCGGCGTCCAACTTCCGATCAACCTCTCATTTCAGTCAACTCCTCCGTGTCTCCGTGCCTCCATGGTTTGTATCTTCTTTCTTCCATGCTCACCCTCGCTGAATCATATCTGCACACGCTCGATCCGTTCGCGATCGAGTTTCCGCGTGGCTGGCCGCTGGGGGGGATTCGGTGGTACGGCCTGTCGTACGCCGCCGGGTTCGTGCTCGCGTGGTTGATCTACCGCTGGTTCGCGAAGACCGGCCGCAGCCCGTTGAAGCCGCACATGGTCGGCGACCTGGTGATGTACTTCATCGTGGGCGTGCTCGTCGGCGGGCGATTGGGATACGTCTTCTTCTATCAGCAAACGCTGCTGTGGGATTTCTCGAAGTCGTTTCCCTTCTGGGGCGTGCTGGCGATCAACAAGGGGGGAATGGCGAGTCACGGCGGGGTCATCGGGTTCGTTATCGCTGCGACGCTCTTCGCCCGCCGCCGCGGCATCCCCGCGCTCAACATCATCGACATCGGCGCGCTCGGCGGCACGATCGGACTGGGCGTAGGACGAATCGCCAACTTCGTCAATGGCGAACTGTGGGGCAAAGCGCTGCCTCCCGACCGACAGGCCGAGCCGCCGTGGTGGAGCGTGAAATACCCGACGGAGATCACCGCCAACTGGCAGCGAAGTGTGGAGATCACCGATCCCACCACAAAGAAGAACGCCGAGTTTCTTGCGGACATCGCGCGCGACTTCAACGTCACCGCCCCGAACGTCACCGAGCTGCACGCGAAAGTCGTCGCCGAAGCGACGACGCGCTTGGGGCAGCTTGATCCCTTACGCGATGAAGTTCCCGCTGCGGGCGATTTCGTCGAAGCGGCGTACAGCGGCAACCAGGCCGTCATCGATCACATCAAGCCGCTGCTCACCGCGTATTACCCTTCACAGATTTTCCAGGCGCTGACCGACGGCCCGATACTCGCGCTTGTGCTCACGCTGGCCTGGCTCAAGCCGCGCAAACCGGGCGTGGTGGGGTCGTGGTTTCTTATCGCCTATTCGATCATGCGCATCACCACCGAAGTTTTCCGCCAGCCGGATGAGGGCGTGGGGCTTTTGCTGGGCCTCTCGCGCGGCCAGGCGCTGAGCGTCCTGATGCTGCTGTCGGGTTTCGTGGGTTTGCGGGTCGTCACGCATCGCGAGGTGGACAAGTTGCCGGGGTTGTTGCCTGGCGCTGCTGCTGCCTCGGCGGGGGGCGACGCGCCCGCAAGTCGCGAAGCCACGTGACGCATGTGGCTCCCGTTTCGCGATGAGTTTCGCGATGGGGCTCGTCCCCATGCGGTTCGGCGCGTTTGCACGAACCGTCGCGTTGTGAGCAATCGGCGCACAACCGCAGCGGGGCGAGCCCGCTCGCGACACAGCGAATTCAGATGACCAGCGCCGCAGCGCGCTCGGCCCACTGCGCAACGAGGTTGTGGAACATCAGCTTGACGTTGACGTTGCGATCGACCTGTTCGCCGGCTTCGCGTAGCAGCGCGATCACGCGGATGGCGTGCTCGGCCGCCTCGCCGTCTTCGTCATCGCGCTCGATCGCGGCGTGCAGCTCGCGCCTTGCGTTGTGCGCCAGCAGCGTGAGCATGTGGCGCACGCCGTCCTTGTTCGCGGCGTCCTTCGAGGCGTTGCGGTTCTTCTTCACCCACGCCTGCGCGAACTCCTCGACCATCAACCCCAGCGCCTCGCCCATCCCGGACGGATAGACGCCGCGGCTGAGCTGCGCGAGCATGGGATCGAGGCTTTGCTGCCACTCGAAGAAACCATACCCGGCGGCGAGCGTCGCCAGACCGGGCGAGCCCGCTGCGAATCCTTCGAGCCACCGGCGCTGCGCGGGCGGAACCTGCAGCGAGCCGCGATCGAACCACGCCGCCATCGACGCATCATCCAGCGCCGTGAACTTCACGTGCTGGCTGCGGCTGTGGATCGTCGCCAGCAGCCGCTGCGGCTGGGACGCCACGAGAAAGATATACGTCTGCAACGGGGGCTCTTCGAGCGTCTTGAGCAGCACGTTCTGCGAATCGACATCGAGCAGTTCCGCCTCGTCGATAATGAAGACCTTGTTGTGGCCGAGGCTGGGGCGCAGGTACGCCGGCGAATCGTGCCAGCGACCGTCGCTGGTTTGGCCCCCCAGCATGTGCACGCGCAGGACGTCCAGCGGAATGTTCGACAGCTTGCGCTCGCGAATGGCGCGATCGTCGGAGAATGCAGCGAGTTCCTTGTAGATCACGTGCAGATCGGGATGCGTGCCGGCGTCGATGCGCCGGTTGCTCTCGCTGGCGGGGTCGGATTCGATCTCGCCGGCGAGATTGGGCTGGGCCGCGGGATCGAGGAGAACGCGCGCGACTTCCTTCGCAGCCGTGTACTTCCCGACGCCCTTGGGGCCGCTGAAGATCCACGCGTGATGGAATCGCCGGGACCGCAGCGCCTGCTGCAGAATATGGGCGGCGCTCTCCTGGCCAAGGAGTCGTTGCATGGCGACAGGATACGTCAGGCGGCCCAATCGGGCGTCTTGCCCCGTCAGAACCGCGAGCGGGAAGCGAGCGGATGTGAGCGGATGCGCGAAACGCAGGAGCGTCACGATGCCCAGCGATGTCCGTTGCCCCGCTTTCGCCCCGCTCCCTACCGGTCGCGGCTCTGATGGCTTTCGCTTCGCTCCCTGCCGGTCGCGGCTCGGAAGCGCCGTCCCCCAAGTCATCCGAGTCGGTCGGCAATTACCATGCGCGCATGCCTGATGCGGGGGCATTCGAGGGCGACGCGCCGACGGCGCGTGAGTTGCAGCCACCGGCGTCGGTCGCCGTGCCTGGCGCGGTGTGGTTGGCGCTGAGCCTCGCCGTGGGGATCGCCATCGCATGGCACGCGGCCCCGCCGTCGCCGCGCCTGTGGCTTTTCGCGGCGGCCGGGGCGAGCGCGGCGGCGCTTGCGGCGCGCCGATTCGCTCCCTCAATCTCCTTCATCGGCCTTTGCCTGGCGATGCTGTTGCTCGGCGCTGCGTGGATGACCTTGCGCAGCGCCTGGCTTTCGCCGGATGACATCGCAGCGCACATTGGCAACGAGCGCGAACTCGTGCGATTGCGCGGCGTGGTGCTCAACACGCCGGAACTGCGCCAGCGCCGCGCCGGCTCGCTTGCACCGTTCGACTATCGCCAACCGGCGACCTACTTTCGTTTGCGCGTCGTCGGGCTGCTCGATCGACAGCGCACTCTCCATCACGCCACGGGCCAGGTGCTC
>CAZLDF010000382.1:0-6174 GCA_964558095.1 uncultured Isosphaeraceae bacterium
TGAGTCTTCGAAGGTCCGGGATCTTGGCGATCTGGTGGTGTGGTGAATGAATCTCATTGATTCTTGGACTCTTGAACCGTTGACTTCTTGACGTTTGGATTTTTGACATTTTGACATTTTGGACTTTTTTCCTATGCCTGCACCTGTGCTCGATCATCCGACTTTGCCGCTCGTCAAGAAGGCGTTTGCCGACGTGAAGCTCCAGGCGACGGAGTTTCGCGGCGACACGACGCTGATCGTGCCCGCGGACGCGCTGCATCGCGTCATGCGCTTCCTGCGCGATGATCCCGCGTGCGATTACAACTTCCTCAGCGACGTCACCTGCGCCGATTACCTCGGCTATCCGGCGCCGCAACCCGGACGCTTCGGCGTGATCTACCTGCTCGTGAGCTATCGCAACAACTGCCGGCTGACGGTCAAGACCTGGCTCAACCCGTCGATGGACACCAGCGGCATCGCGAAAGATCCCGCGCTCGAACTGGACAGCGTCACCGACATCTGGCCCGGCGCCGAATGGCGCGAGCGCGAAGTCTATGACATGTTCGGCATTCGATTCCGCAATCACCCCGACCTCCGCCGCATCCTCACATGGAAGGACTATCCGGCGCACCCATTGCGCAAGGACTATCCCCTTCGCGGCCGCGGCGAGCGCGAACACTACAAGGTCGTCGAGCGCGGGGAAGCTTGATCCACAATCCACGCCGGACCTGAGTCTTTGGGGGGGCGAAGGTCCGGGTTCTTCCTGCGTCCTCGAATCATCGCATGTCGGTGACTTCGCGCGCAACCATCCGGACGTTCGAAGACTCACGTCCGGCGTGCAACGATTCACCCACTCACCCACCATGAGCCTGTTCACCGCCACGCTTGAGAATCGATGCCGGGGCTCCGACACGTTGACGCGTGGCGTGCGCGTGGTCGTCGAGCCGACGTACCTCGTCGAGGAATCCGATCCGTCGCGGCGGATGTTCATCTTCGCCTATCGCGTCACGATCACCAACGAGTCGGGCGGCGCGCTGGCGCTGCAATCGCGCCGCTGGGACATCATTGACGGCGACGGCGAGCGCGAGGAAGTCCGCGGCCCGGGCGTCATCGGCCAGCAACCTCGACTGGCCCCCGGCGAATCGTTCTCCTACACCAGCCACTGCCCGCTGCAGACATCGTGGGGGACGATGGAGGGTTCGTACCTCTTCAACACGGACGCCGGCGAGCGTTTCGAAGCGGCGATCGACCGGTTCTATCTCGTCGCGTGCGAAGCGTGATCTCGCGGCTCGTCGCGATCAGCGGCGCTCGCCAACCGGGTGCGGGCCCGCGGAACGCAGCGCCTACAATCCACGGGTTCATTTCGAGGAAATACGTGGAATTGCCGCTGTGTCCGTCGCGCTGCCTGTGATGAATGCTGGTTTCAACGGCGAACGGCCCGGCCGCGTGCCGCCGGCCGCGCCGACGCATGCGCGAAGGCCGGGGGAGCTGTATGACTCGCACCGCCGCGTCATCCGCGACCTGCGCCTCAGCGTCACCGACCGGTGCAACTTCCGCTGCATCTACTGCATGGACCCCGATTTCCGCTACATGCCCAAGCAGGATCTGCTGTCGCTTGATGAGTATGTGACGGTGGCGCGGGTGTGCGCTTCGCTCGGCCTGCACAAGCTTCGCATCACCGGGGGCGAGCCGACGCTCTACCCGCAGATCAACGAGTTGATTCGCGAGGTCGGCAAGCTGCCGTACAGGGACATCGCGATCACGACCAACGGCTCGCTCATGCACCGCATGCCGCTCGAAGAATGGCGCTCGCACGGCCTGCACCGCGTGACCTTGAGCCTCGACAGCCTGCGGCCCGAACGCGTCGCCGCCATCACCCGACGAAACATCACCGCCGATTCGATCATCGACGCAATCAGGCTGGCCAAGGCGGCCGGCTTCGACCCGATCAAGATCAACGCCGTCGTCATCCGCGGCATCAACGACGACGAAGTCGCCGACTTCGCCGACTTTGCCCGCGAGCACGCCGTCGATTACCGGTTGATCGAGTTCATGCCGCTGGATTCGGGGCACGCATGGGCGCGGCAGAAAGTCTTCAGCGCGACGGAGATGCTCGAACGCATCAGCGCGAGGCATGATCTGGTCCCGGTCGAAGAGGACGACCCGCACAGCACGAGCCTGAACTTCACCTTCGCCGACGGCTCGCCAGGCAGCATCGGGATCATCGCGTCCGTCACGCGGCCGTTCTGCGGCGCGTGCAGCCGGCTGCGCGTCACGGCGGACGGCAAGGTCCGGCCGTGCCTGTTCAGCCACGAAGAATGGGACCTGCGAGGACTCATGCGAACGGCGGGAGGCGCCGACGACGCGCAGGTCGCGCAGTTCCTCGTCGATTCCATGTGGACCAAGCAGGCCGGTCACGCCATCAACTCCAAGCACTTTCACCAGCCGACGCGCACGATGTCCGCGATCGGGGGATAGAACATGAAAGCCCAGGGATAGCGATCCCTGGGCTTTGGACTTCGAGTGCGGCCCTCACACCCCAACCCTCTCCCAAGGGGAGAGGGAGCGGATTAGGCGCCGAGCGTGTATCGCACGAACTTCCTGATCTTCACGCCGGCGGGAAGCAGGTCCTTGATGGCCTTGGTCTCGTCGAGCACGTACTTCTGGTGCAGCAGCGTGTTCTCCTGCAGGTGCTTGCGGACCTTGCCTTCGGACATCTTCTTCGCGATGTCCTCGTTCTTACCCATGTCCTTGGCTTCCTGGATGGCGTCGGCGCGAATCTTGTCGATCGTCGCTGCGGGCACGTCGTTCTCGTCGATGCCAAGCGGATCGTGGAAGACGATGTGCTGGCAAAGGCCCTTGAGCGTGGCGTCATCGAGCTTGCCACCTTCGATCTGCACGATCGCGGCCCGTTTTCCGTCGTGATGCAGGTACGAGCCGAACGCCCCCCCCTGCAGGTGCTGGCCGCGGGAGAAGTTGACGTTCTCGCCGGTGGTGATGCGAAGGTTATCGATTTCTTTGGTGATGGCGTCGTCGGGCGTGATGTCGCCGACGGGCAGCTTGAGCGCTGCTTTGGCGATGCCGTCCACCGTGCCGACGAACTTCTCGTTGCGCGCGGTGAAGTCGGTTTCGGTCTGCACCTCGAGGATGACTGCGTCGGCGCCGCTGATGGCGATGCCGATGCGCCCCTCGCCGGTGGCGCGCTCCGTCCGCGTCTGCATCTTGCCCTTGAGCTTGGCGCGAAGCCACTCTTCAGCCGCGGCGGGGTCGCCGCCGTTCTCTTCCAGCGCCTGCTTGCAATCGAGCATGCCCAGGCCGGTCTTCTGACGCAGGGCCATGACGTCCTTGGCTGTGAAGCTCACCGGTGTCTGCGGAGCGGTCATGTTGGTCGTTTCCTGTTGATTGTGGGTGGCGATGCGGATGATGATAGCGTGCGCCGCCGCATGGGCGATCCGCGCGGGCGTCGCAAAACCCGCTGGCGAACATGTGAACGCATCGAGGACGGCGAGCGAACGAACGAGAATCAGCCGCCGGTGTTCTTGCCGCCGGAGTACGCGACGGCCCCCGCGGCGGCGGTTCGCTCGGACGTGCCAACGCTCGAAGCGTCCGCGTCGGCTGAGCGGAACTGCGAGCGGCTGGACCGCCTCCGCCCGCCCGAGGGCTTTTCGCCCGCGGCGCCAGCGGTCGCCGGCTCTTCGCGGCCTTCGCCGCGGGTCGTCCGCCCCGTCTTGCCTTCGTTCACCGCGGCGCAGATCTCGCGAACCACTACGTCGATGGAACGCATGGAGTCGTCGTTGCCGGGGATGGGAATATCGACCAGGTCCGGGTCGCCGTCGGTATCGACCAGGCAGATCGTCGGGATGCCCAGCGTGCGCGCTTCGCGCAGGGCGTTGACCTCGCGCGTCACGTCAACGACAAACAGCGCGCCGGGCAGTTTCGTCATGGTGCGAATGCCCTGGAGGTTCCGCGTGATCTTGCGCTGCTCGCGGCCGAGCTGAGACGTCATCTTCTTGGAATAGGTCTGAATCTCGCCGGTCTCGACCAAGCGTTCGAGTTCTTCGAGCCGCTTGAGGCGCTCGCGAATGGTGCGGAAGTTGGTGAGCGTGCCGCCAAGCCAGCGTTCGGTGACGTACGGCATGCCGACTTCGACTGCGTAGTGCTCGATGGCGCCGCGCGCCTGGCGCTTGGTGCCGATGATGCACAAGTCCTTGCCCTCACTGACGATGCGCGTCACGAATTTCTTGGCCAGCAGCAGGCCCTTGATCGTTTCGCGGATGTCGATGATGTGAATCTTGTTGCGAACGCCATAGATGTACGGCCCCATCTTGGGGTTCCAGTTGGAACGATGCTGGCCGAAGTGAATGCCGGCATCGATGAGGTCGTTGACGAGCGAGGCCATCCGAGAGCTCCATTTCCAGCAGCGACACCGGCAGGGAATCCGTGGGGTGGTGGGGGCGATACCCGGCCCAAGGGCGCTTCAGGGGTGCCCGCAACGAGCGCGGGCGGTCGATCCAGAGGAAAAGACATCCGGGCGGCGCATCCCACGTTCGCACCGCCGGCCCGCCCCCGCAGTGGGGGCGAATCAGGCACTATAGCCATCCCTGCATTTCAATCAAGCCGCTCCGCTCACGCCATCGCCCGGACGGCAACACGGTCCAACCGCGTCTCCCCACCCACCAGCACCAGCACCGCCCGGCTGCGGACTTCCCAGCCCACGAACGGACAATTCCGCCCAGCGGACTTGAACCCCCCACCCGCCGGGTCGATCGTCCATGTGAGATCGGGGTCGATCACGGTGACGTCCGCCGGCCCATCGACGCGCAAACTGCCCAGTCCCAAGGAGTTAAGTACAACCAGCTCCGCCGGCTGGCATGTCATCATCGCGATCAGGCCCGGCCAGTCCAGCACGTTGTCGTCGATCAGGGCCCGCACATACAGCGGCAGCGCGCAGTCCAGGCCGACGATCCCGAACGACGCCGACTCGAAGTCGTTTTCCTTGGATTCCAGTGGGTGCGGCGCGTGGTCGGTCGCCAGCGCCGTGATCGTGCCGTCGGCGATGGCGGTCTTCAGAGCGTCGATGTCTCGCCGCGTGCGAAGGGGCGGGTTCATCTTCGCGTTGGTGTCGTAGTCGGCGCAGGCGTCTTCGGTGAGCAGCAGATGGTGGGGCGTCGCCTCGCCCGTGACGGGCTGGCCCTTCTGTCTGGCCTTGCGAATCAGCTCGGCCGAGCCGGCCGCGGAAACGTGCTGGGCGTGATAGCGGCATCCAATCGATTCGTTGAGATGGATGTCGCGCTCGATGATGAGCTCTTCAGCGATCGACGGCCAGCCCGTCAGGCCCAGGCGCGTCGCGAGCACGCCGGCGTTCATCACGGACCCTTGCGTGAGCGTCGGTTCCTGGCAGTGCTGGAATACCGTGCGATCGGCCGCCTTTGCAGCGACGAGCACCTTGCGCATCATGCCCGCCGACGCGATGACCGAGCCGTCGTCAGAGAATCCCACAGCGCCCGCTTGCGCCATCGCCGCGATCGGCGCCATGCGCTCGCCCAACCGTTCAGCGGTCGCGCAGCCGACGGGAAAGACGCGGGCCTGGCGCGCCCGTGCTGCACGATGCGCGACAAGCTGCATCATCATCGCGCTGTCGAGCGCGGGGCGCGTGTTGGGCATGCAGCAGACGGTGGTGAACCCGCCGTTGATCGCGGCCGCGGCGCCGCTGGCGATCGTCTCGCGATGATTCGGGTCCGGCTCGCGCAGGTGAACGTGGATGTCGATGAGCCCGGGGCAGACGATCAGTCCTTCCGCATCGACGATGCGCATCGATTCCGTACGCGTAATGCGGCCGGGCTTGGTTTCGATCGCAGCGATCCGGCCGCGGTCGATCAACACATCGCCCGTCGCGTCCAGGCGCGAAGCGGGATCAACGATGCGCCCGCCTTTGATGAGGATGGAAGCTATTGTGGCAGCCGTCATTCGCGGATAGTTATAGCAGTCGAACGAGCCCTCCGCGCGAGCGGAGGGACGCGAACGAACCCTCGGCGCGAGCGGAGGAACACGAACGAGCCCTCCGCGCAAGCGGAGGAACACGAACGAGCCCTCCGCGCAAGCGGAGGGACGCGAACGAACCCTCGGCGCGAGCGGAGGAACACGAACGAGCCCTCCGCGCAAGCGGAGGGACGCGAACGAGCCCTCCGCGCGAGC
>CAZLDF010000383.1:0-3362 GCA_964558095.1 uncultured Isosphaeraceae bacterium
GTCGTCCAACTCGACGACACTCTGATGACGGCCCGGCTGCTTCTGGCCCAGGCGCTAGCTGGCAGCGAGCGCTTGGAGGAGGCGGAGTCTGCCTATCGAGAGATCCTGCAGCGCGAGCCGAATCACGCGGCGGCAATGCGCGGTCTTGGCTTCTGCCGCATGCGCAAGTCTGATTTCGCCTCGGCGGCAGCGCACTACCGGCGCGCCACCGAGATCGAAGCGCAGAACGTGGAGGGATGGGCCGGACTCGGCAATGCTTCGCTCGGATTGGGAGATCTCTCGGGAGCCGAAAGCGCCTTTCGCAAGGCGAAGAATTTGGACCCCAATCATCCGAATACGATCCAAGGACTCCAGCTTCTCGAGCAGTACAAGCAGTCGAACCAGCCAAGGTGAGATCGAACTCCAGCAGACGCCAGAACCGCAGGGGGAAAGCTGACGATGAAGAGATTCGTATACGCGTTCATCTTTGTCCTGTCCGTGGTGTTGTCTTGGTTTATCTGGGACAGGTCTCCTGATTACTTCCGCGATGGCGGACCGCTTCTGATCCCGGGGATTACGCTCCTCTTGTTGGCATTCACCTTCGGAATCGAGCGCTATATCGTGATCTGGCGGGCCGGTGGGCGCGGCGACGCGACGGCCTTCATTCGTGGCCTGAAGACCTCTGTGGACGGAGGCGATATCGGCGGCGCCATCGAGCGCTGCAAGCAGCAGGGTGGGAGCGTCGCGAACACGGTCGGCGCCGGCCTGACCCGCTATCAAGCCGTCGAGGGCAAACTCACTTCGCGGCGTGAAGTCCTCTACGAGACGCGTCGAGCCATCGAGGAGACCAGCGCGCTGGAAACGCCGCTGCTCGAGCAAAACCTGTCGGCTTTGTCGACCATCGCGGCGATTTCGACGCTGATGGGGCTGCTCGGCACGGTGATCGGCATGATCCGGGCCTTCCATGCGATGTCGCGCGCCGGCGCACCCGATGCGACTGCGCTCGCATTGAGCATTTCGACGGCGCTCTTGACGACGGCCGTCGGACTGGTGACCGCCATCTTGGCCACGATCATGTACAACTACCTCTCGGCGAAGGTTGACGGCTTCAGCAACACGCTGGATGAGATTACCTTCCAGGTACTGCACGTGCTCGAATCGGAGCGGGAGGCCTGAGTCTTGAAGCGGAAGCGGGAGCCAGCACTGGTCGACCTGACGCCGTTGGTCGACATTTCCTTCTTGCTCCTGGTTTTTTTCATGTTGGCGACGCAGTTCAAGCCACCTGAGCGCGTCGCGGTGAACTTGCCGTTATCTCGCTCCGAGATTCACATCCCCGAGACGGACACGATCATCCTCACGGTGGATGCTTCCGGCAAGTTGCTGATTTCCACCGAACGGATCGCCGACGCGGTCGAGGTCGCCCCCGCCGACATCTTGAGTGCGATCCGCACCTGGCGCAGCCGCAATCCCGCTGCGGTCGTGGTCCTGCGCGGCGACCGCGACGCGGAGTTCGGTTGGATTTCCGACATGATGGATGCCTTGGCCGAGTCGGAGACGCTGCGCTTCAACCTCATGACCGACCTCAAGCGCGGCGACACGGGGGAGGGGGACTGACGGTGTCGGAGTTCGACCTGAGCCTCCTCGATGGCGAGCGCCGGCGCGTGACCAAGCTGCGGTCGCGCTGGAAGGCCCACGTCGATCTGACGCCGATGGTCGACGTCGCCTTTCAGTTGCTGATGTTCTTCATGGTCACGACGGTCTTCCAGCGGCCGCTGGCCATGGAGATCAACATGCCGATGCCGGACGCGAAGGTGGAGGTTCCCGAGTCCAATGTGCTCAGCGTCCTGATCGACGCCGACGGGGCGATCTACTCGCACCTTGGCAGCGAACCGATGGCGCCGCTCGCCTGGGAGAATCTCGAGGCGACCTTCCTGGCCCAGACGGCGCTCAATCCCGATCTCATCATTCTCGTAAAGATCCATCGCACGGCGCGCTACGAGAACATGGTCGACATGATGGATCTGCTCGAGGATGCAAAGATGCAGCGCTTCAGCCTCGTGGGCCTCAATGAGCAAGATCTGGCGAAGCTGGAGGAACTGAAGTGAATGCGGCGCGATCATCGACGCGCGCCCTCTGGGCGTTCTCCTTGGCGGACGCTGCGACCTTGCCGCTGCGTGGCGAGGATCATCCGCTGCGCCGCGAGTTCAGTCGCCTGATGCTCGTTTCGGCCCTTTTGGCCGCCGCGTTGGCGATGGGGGGATTCGCGGCCTGGACCTTCGCGCGGGGTAAGGAGGCGCCGCCCGCATTGCGACCGGTCGCCGTCGTTCACTACACGGATCTGGGCGTTCCGCCCTCCATCGCGAGTTCCGCTCCACCGCAGATCAATGTCGCCGAGGCGATCATTCCACCGGAAATCGCCGTTCCCGAGCCGGTGCCCGACGAGCAGGTGACGGAGGTTCGCACCATCGCCACGCAGGCTGAGATGTCCGAGGCCCTGGAGTCCGTGACGATGGAGGATCTCGGACTGGAAGAGGGCGAACCGTTCGTCGTCGAAGTGGACGAGACGTCGCCGTTGCCCGATGAATTCATCGCCGTGGACGAAGAGCCGGTGCGCATCAGCATCGATCCGCCTGTCTATCCGGAGATGGCGCGTTCCGCGAATGTCGAGGGCACCGTCCTCGTGCGCGTACTGGTCGGTGTCGACGGAAAGGTCAAGAACGCTCTGCTCCTGGAAGGGCACGAGATGTTGGTGCAGTCCGCGATCGCCTGCGCCAAGACCGCCGTCTTTCGCCCGGCGCTGATCCAGCACAAGCCGGTCGAAGTCTGGGTCGTCATGCCGGTGATCTTCAAACTGAATTGAGCGGAACCGTCGGCCGCGCGCCATCTAGCGCCTCGCCACTTTGGGCGTCGAAACAGTGGATGCGGCTCAGATCGAGGCTCAGGCGCACGCGGGAGCCGGGTTGCATCGAACTCGCACCGGCGGCGCGCACGACGACGTTCTGCGCTCCGACTCGACCATAGAAGATCGTTTCGTTGCCCAAGGGCTCGACGATCAAGAGTTCGCACTCGAACCATGCGACGGCGACGTTCGCCGGCCGTTGCAGATGGAGGTCTTCGGGGCGAATGCCCAGCACGAAATCCCGACCCGCGAGGCGTTGCAGCGCTTCGGGCAGTGCGCCTTCGATGCTCGTGCCGACTTCCCCCAGGAACAGGCGGGCCGGGTCCGCAAGTTCGAATCGCGCCGGAAAGAGATTCATCGCCGGGCTGCCGATGAAGCCGGCGACAAAGCGATTGGCCGGGGCGTCGTACAGTTGCATCGGCGGAGCGATCTGCTGCACGCGGCCACGATCCAACACGACGATGCGCTGGCCCATCGTCATCGC
>CAZLDF010000384.1:0-3677 GCA_964558095.1 uncultured Isosphaeraceae bacterium
TGATCCGCGAGCGCTCGCGGACGACGAACCCGGCGACCTGCGGCCGGGCCGATTCAACGTCCTCCGGCGAAACGCCGTAGTTGCCGATCATCGGCGCGGTCATCGCCAGGATCTGCCCGGCATAGCTGGGATCGGTCAGGGCCTCCTGGTAGCCGGTCATCGCCGTATTGAAGACGACCTCCCCCGCGACCGTTCGTGGCCGGCGGCCATCGCCGAAGGCCCGCCCGGTGAAGACGGCGCCGTCCTCCAATGCCCGCCGCGCGCGCGGCTGGTCGTTGTTTCGGGCATCATTCATGTTCGCAGGTAGTGTATGCCGCGCTTGGCATCGATCATCAGGGACGCTTGTCCATGACCGCCGCGCAAACGCCGATGCCGTCCGTTCGTCCACGAGTGATCGTGGTGGGCGGCGGGTTCGGCGGCCTGCGCGTGGTGAAGCGCTTGCGGCGGTTGCCCGCCGACGTCGAAGTCCTCGACCGCCACAACTATCACCTGTTCCAGCCGCTGCTGTATCAGGTGGCGTCTGCGGTGCTCTCGCCGGCGGAGATCGCTTACCCGATCCGCCGCATCTTTCGCAGGCAGCAGAATGTCTCCGTGCATCTTGCTGAAGTGCGCGGCGTCGATTTGACACGCCAAGTCGTTGTGCTTTCCGACGGCGCCGAGCATGCGTTTGACTATCTCGTCCTCGCCGCGGGCGCGACGCACTCGTATTTCGGCCACGACGAATGGGCCGCCAGCGCGCCGGGCCTGAAGACGATTGACGATGCGCTGGAGATTCGCCGGCGCGTGCTCATGGCGTTCGAGCAGGCCGAGCACGAAGCCGACGACGACGCGCGGCGCGCGATGCTCAGCTTCGTAGTGGTTGGCGGCGGCCCGACGGGCGTGGAGCTGGCCGGCGCGCTTAAGGAGATCGCCGTCCAGTCCATCCCGCGCGACTTCCGCAACGTCGATACCACCACCGCGCGAGTGATACTGGTCGAGGCAAACGATCGGCTGCTTGCGGCGATGCCCGCTCCGTGCAGCGAACGTGCTCGCCGCTCGCTGCAGCGCATGGGCGTCGAGGTGAGGCTGCAGTCGAAGGTGACGCAGGTGTCGGCACAGGGCGTGCGCATCGGCGACGAATTCATCGCCGCCGCGAACGTGCTCTGGGCGGCCGGCGTCACCGCGTCGCCGATCGCCCGCTCGCTCGCCGTCGAACTCGATCGCGCCGGCCGCGTCATCGTCGAACGCGATCTCTCGGTGCCCGGTCATCCGAACGTGTTCGTCATCGGCGACATGGCGCACGTGAAAGACATCAAGCGCGGCGGCGCCGTGCCGGGACTCGCGCCGGCGGCGATGCAAATGGGCGATTTCGTCGGCAAGCTGCTCGACCACGAGATTCGCGACATGCGCTCGCGCGACGATCGGCCGGCGTTTCGATATCGCGATAAGGGCACGCTGGCGACCATCGGCCGGGCGCGGGCCGTCGCGCACATCGCGGGCATGAATTTCTCCGGCGTGTTCGCGTGGCTCCTCTGGTCCGTCGTGCACATCACGTTTCTCATCGGATTCCGCAGCAAGCTCTTCGTCATGCTCGGCTGGGCGTGGAACTACATCATGTTCTCGCGCGGCGCGCGCCTGATCACCGGCGAGAGAGGCGGCGAGCAGCAATGCTGAATCGAGCGTCGTTGTGCTTCATGCTTCATGCTTCATGCTTCGTGATTCGTTGTTCGTCTGGCTTCAGCGTCCGAATCGCCGCTTCCCTCAATCACCAAATCACCAAATCGCCAAATCACCAAATCACCAGATCACCTCCAAACGACCCGGACCTTCGCCCCCCTGACGACCCAGGTCCGGCGTGGGCGGAATACAATCGTGCGCATGTCCACGCTCTACGCGACATCCGATGATCGCATCGCCGGCTATGCGCGCGTCGCGGTCGAGCGCGCCGTCGATCGCTATCCCGACGGCCTGACCTACGCCGTGCCCGCGTCGCTCGTCGCGCTTCGCCCCGGCGAGCGCGTCCTCGTGCCCCTGGGGCGCGGCGACACGCTGACGGCCGGCTACGTCATCGACATCGCCCACGACACCACCTTCGACCCCCAGGCCATCAAGCCCATCACCAAGCGCGATGAAAGCAGCGCCGTCCTGCCCGGCCAGCTTCTGGAACTCGCCAAGTGGATCAGCGGCTACTACTGCGGCGCGATCGGCATGACCCTCGCCGCCATGCTGCCCGCCGCGGTCAAACGCAACGTCGGCTCGGTCCAGCGAACGATGATCGACCTCGGCGATCCCCCCCCCCTTGACGAGAAGCTGCCGCCCAAGCAGCGCGCCGTGCTCGAGGCGCTGGCGAAAACGGACGCCGAAAGGCGACCCGTCGATCAGCGCGATCTCGCCGAGCGCGCCGGCATCAGGACGCTCGGTCCGATCCGAAAGCTCATCGAGCGCGGCCTGGTGGACGTTTCGCACAAAACCACCGTCGAGGCGATCTGGCACAAACATTCCATCGACGGCTTCGTTCCCGCGGCGCTCACCGGGCCGCAGATCGACGTCATCGAGCGCGTCGCCGCGACGCTCGATACCGGCTTCCAGGCGCATCTGCTTTATGGCGTGACGGGTTCGGGAAAGACCGAGGTCTATATCCGATTGATCGACTATGTGCTGCAGCGCGGCAAGTCGGCGATGCTGCTCGTGCCCGAAATTTCACTTACGCCGCAAACCGGCGGGCGGTTGATCGGGCGGTTTCCGGATCATCGCGTGGCGGTGCTGCATTCGGGCCTGACCAGCGCGCAGCGGCATCAGCAGTGGTCGCTCGTCGCCGACGGCCGGGCGCACGTGGTGCTCGGCGCGCGCTCGGCGGTATTCGCGCCGATTCCCGACGGCAAGCTCGGCCTGGTCATCATCGACGAGGAGCACGACGGCTCCTACAAGCAGGAGCAGATTCCGCGTTATCACGGCCGCGACGTCGCCATGCGCCGCGCGCAGATCGCCGAGTGCCCGATCGTGCTCGGCAGCGCGACGCCTTCGCTCGAATCGTGGCACAACGCCACGGAGCGCAAAACATATGTGCTGCACCGGCTGGTGGATCGAGCGCCGGGCATGAAGCTGCCGCGCGTGCAGGTCGTCGATTTCGTCGCCGAGCGCAAGAAGAGGCGAGATCGCCATGTGCACCTGATCGGCCCGACGCTCGAAGAAGCGTTTGGCCGAACACTTGATGGGGGGGGGCAGGCGCTGATTCTGCTCAATCGGCGAGGATACGCCAATTACATCGCCTGCCCCGATCAGAACTGCGGCTGGCTGATGACCTGCGACGATTGCGATGTCACGATGGTCTATCACGTCAGCAAGGACCTACCCGCCGGGGGGTTCGTGCAGTGCCACCACTGCTACGCGCAGAACAAGCTGCCGGAGAAGTGCCCCGACTGCGGCCGCAAGATCGTGACGTTCGGGCTGGGGACGCAGCGCGTCGAGGCCGAGCTGGCGAAAAAGTTTCCACAGCTCGTCGAAGGCGCGACGATGTTGCGCGTCGATTCGGACTCGATGCACGGCGCCCGCGATTTCCACGACGCGATGAACCGCTTCGGCAGCGGGGAAGTCCTCCTGGTCCAGCCGGACGTTTCCCTGGTTGATCAGGGCGAGTAGTGCCTCCCGTGGTCTGCCCGCCACACGGAAGGCCGCGGCCGCGTCGAAGGGGGACTTCA
>CAZLDF010000385.1:0-5361 GCA_964558095.1 uncultured Isosphaeraceae bacterium
GATTCTTCGGCCATTGAGGCCGAAGAATCGATCACAGGCGAGACGCCTGTGCCACTGTTTGCACGAGGCCGAAGAATCGATCACCGGCGAGACGCCTGTGCCACTGGCTTGTCTTACGCGGCGCGTCGAAGTTGATCGCTGTCAAGCTGATCGGGAATGAACCCGCCGTCGAGCGCGTTGCCGGCGCGCAATCGAATGCCGCGCGTCGCGCGGTTGATCGCTTCCTGGAGCACAGCGCTGGTGAGTGCACCGTCGATGGCGGCATGGGGATCGATCGCCGGGCCGGCTTCGTGCGATTGAACGTTCGTGGCGTTGACTTGGTGCGATTGCTGGTCGGTCATGGCAGCCTCCGAACGAGCTTGCATCGCCGCGGCGAGCGGCGCCTCCCCCGCATGAAGTGCCCATCGACTGCCGCGGCGCGCTCCTGAATCGCCATCGCGCGTTTTCGGACCGCTTTCTGAACCCACCTCGGCATCGCATCGGGTTCCGTCGGCTAAATCTGCGCTCGTCTCGACGGCGGTCATCACGCGGGACGGCTGCGCTTGCCTGGACTACGATGCCTGCGCATGCCCAAACCGCGACCATGTCCCGATCCCTGCAACGTCCTGCTCGTCGGCGGCGGCGGGCGCGAGCACGCCATCGCGTCGAAGCTTCGCCAGTCGCCGCACCTCGGCCAGCTCTGGCTCACCAATCCCGCCAATGCGGGCCTCGCCAAGCTTGGCAAGCCCTGCCCGCACACGTTCAGTTCGCCATCGCTCTTTCAATTGCAGCGATGGATCGAAAAGAACAACATCCATCTGGTCATCGTCGGACCCGAGCAGCCGCTGGCGGATGGGATCGTCGATCAATTGCAAACGAAGCAGACGCTGGTCTTCGGCCCGAGCAAGGCCGCGGCGCAGCTCGAAGCGGACAAAGCATTCGCCAAGCAGCTCATGCGCCAGGCCGCGGTGCCCACCGCCGAAGGTCACATCTTCCGAAGCGCCGATGGGGCGCTGAGCTTTCTACATCATCGTCGCATCGCGCTGGAGGAAATGAACGCCTACCGCGGTTCGTCCGCGTCGCGCGTACATCACGAAGACGCGGCGGAAGAAGCCTGGGTCGTGAAGGCGGCGGGGCTTGCCGGCGGCAAGGGCGCGATTGTCTGCGACACGTTCAGCGAAGCTGAAGACGCCGTGCGACGCATCGGCGTCGATCGCGAATTCGGCAAGGCCGGCGACACGATCATCATCGAGGAAAAACTGAACGGCCAGGAAGTCTCCGTGCTCGCGCTCGTCGATGGGCGCACCATCTGGATGCTCGATCCCTGCCAGGACCACAAGCAGCGCGATGAAGGCGACAGCGGCCCGAACACCGGCGGCATGGGCGCTTATTGCCCGGCGCCCGTGCTCGACGCCGCCATGCTGCGCGGCATCGAGCGCGACATCTTCGTGCCGACGATCGACGCACTTCGCCGCGACGACGTCGAGTACCGCGGCGTGCTCTATGCCGGCTTGATGCTTACCCCCGGCGGTCCGAAAGTGCTCGAATTCAACTGCCGCTTCGGCGATCCGGAATGCCAGCCGCTCATGGCGCGTCTGCGCGGCGACCTCGTCGAAATCTGCTGGGCAACGTGCACCGGAACACTCGGCGAAATCGACATCGACTTCGATGAGCGCGTGGCATGCTGCGTGGTCATGTGCAGCGAGGGGTATCCCGACAAGTACGAAAAGGGCAGGGAAATCACCGGCATCGACGATGCCGAGGCGATGTCCGGTGACGGTGGCGATGTCATCGTCTTTCACGCCGGCACGACAATCAATCACAATGGGCGACTTGTCACCAGCGGCGGGCGCGTGCTCGGCGTCACCGCGATCGCTGACGACCTGCAGCAGGCGCGCGACCTCGCCAACGCCGCGTGCGAGCGAATTCACTTCGACGGCGCGTTCTATCGCCGCGACATCGGCGATCGCGTGCTCGTGCGCGCGTGACTCAACAGTGGCGCAGGCGTCTCGCCTGTGATCGCGTGCTCGGCCTCGATGGCCGGGCACGCGATTGCGGACGCGCGAATGGTCATTTCGTCGCGCGCTTACGCGACCGTCACGCTCTTGCGCAGCTTCGCGATCACCTCTCCGACGATTTCGATCGTGCGATCGATCTCGTCGTCCGTGGTGTCCTTCGACAAGCTGAACCGCACCGAGCCGTGCGCGCGCTGTGGTTCGATGCCCATCGCGAGCAGCACGGGCGAAGGATCGAGCGAGCCGCTGGAGCACGCGGCGCCGGCGGACGCGCACACGCCGCGCTCCGAGAGCAGCAGGAGGATCGCTTCGGCTTCGAGGCGGTGAAAGGCGATGTTGGTGGTGTTCCAGATTCGCGCGGCGGCGTCGCCGTTGATGGACACGTCCTCGCCGACCGCTTCGACCACGCCGTGCTCGAAGCGATCGCGCAGCGCTTCGGCGCGCGCGCGATCGTCGGCGGAGAGCCACGGCATCGCGAGCCTCGCCGCGGCGCCCATGCCCAGGATGCCCGGCACGTTCTCCGTCCCGCCTCGCAGGTCGCGCTCGTGTGCTCCGCCGGTGATCATCGGCGTCAGGCGCACGCCGCGACGGATGTACAGCCCGCCTGTTCCCTTGGGGCCGTGAAACTTGTGCGCCGAGAAGCTGACAAGATCGACGGGCAACTGCGAGACGTCACACGGCATCTTGCCCACCCATTGCACC
This sequence comes from uncultured Isosphaeraceae bacterium, assembly GCA_964558095.1. Classification (GTDB taxonomy): domain Bacteria; phylum Planctomycetota; class Phycisphaerae; order Phycisphaerales; family SM1A02; genus CAZLDF01. The sequence goes on from CAZLDF010000385.1 coordinate 2,697, forward strand.
GCGTCGATGTGGCTGCGCACGCCGTACTCGCGGCACAGCTCGCCGATGGCTTGCACGGGCTGAATGACGCCCGTTTCGTTGTTCGCCCAGAGGGTGCTGACGACGGCGATCTCGTCGCTGCGCTGGCGCAGCACTTCGTCGAGATGATTGAGGTCGATCACGCCGTCGCGATCGACGCGAAGCCAGATCACCTCGCCGCCGCGGTCGGCGAGCTGGTCGGCAAGCTGCTGCGCTGTTTGTCGCGTCGCGGAATGCTCGGTCTTCGCGGTGACGATGACGGGCCGATCGGTGAAGGTCGCCAGCGTGCCGCGGATGGCGAAGTTGATCGATTCCGTCCCGCCGCTGGTGAAGATGATCTCGCGCTCGCGGCATCCGACAAGCTGCGCGACGCTTTCACGCGCGAGTTCGATCTGCTGTCGCGCCGCCTGCCCGAAGCGATGCACGCTCGATGGATTGGCCCACTGCTGGCAGCAGGCGATGCGCATGGCATCGACGACTTCGTCGGCGGGCTTCGTCGTCGCGTTGTTGTCGAGATAGATCATTCGCATGGGCGGCGGGATTGTAGGGCCATCGACCCGCGAGGCGCGATCAATGCGGAGTCATGGCGTTCGCGCAGCGGTCCGGCGAATTCAGAACTGCCCCCGCGCCTCTTCGGGGATCGCGACGCTGCACTGCGGGCACGATTCCGCGCCGCCCGCGATGCTGCTTCGCAGGTCGAAGCCGCAATTGACGCAGATCGGCGCTTCCCACATTTCGGGCTTTCGCAGGCGTGGATCGGCGATGACGCGGCGCAGTCGCCAGATCAGCAGGCCGATGCCGACGACGGACAACGCGGCGCAGACGAGAAACACGCGGTTGGCGTCCAGGTGCAGGAGCTTGCGACAAGCGAGAAAGATCACGCTTCCCAGAGTGCTGGCGACAAATGACATCGCGTTCGCCGTGCCAAGGAATCGTCCGCGTTCATCTTCCGGCGAGAGAAACTGCAGCAGCGATTGAAGCGGGATGATGTAGAACCCGGCGAAGAAGCCGGAACCGAACAACAGCGCCGCGACGAGGTAGTAATTCAGCGGCAACAGACCCAGCAGCACGAAGCCGATCGTCATGCCGCACGCGCCGATCGGCACGAGTCGAGGCTCGATGTGGCTCCCGGAAACCAGTCCCGCGGTGACCGATCCGATCCCGATGGAGACGCCGAGAACGCCCAGCAGATAGCTGGCCTGTGTCGGGTCAACGTTCAGCAGGGCCTTGTAATCCGGAAGAATGAGCAAGGCCATCATCCCGATCATGTAAAAGAACGCCCACGCCGACGCGACGAGCAGCAAGGGACTTCGCGCCATTTCAGGAATGGCCTTGATGTATGGCCCGAAGACGTTCCCGCTGAACTTCAGCTTTGGGTCTTGCGCTTTCAATTTGGGCAGAAACAGGCACGCAGCCAATCCCAGCGCCGCAACGAGCAGCATCGCCGCACCGGGCAGCCAGAGTCTGGCCGGTCCGAGCGACGCGACGGGAAGCGCGGGATCCGATCGCGGGTAGTAGGCCTGATAGATCGGCCCGGCGACAAGCGTGCCGACGATGACGGCGAGGTTGGTCATCATGTTGATGATGCCATTGGCGCGGCTGAGCTCCTTGGCGCGGACCAGTTCCGGAATCATGCCGTATTTCGCCGGGCCGAAGAACGCACTTTGCACCGCCAGCAACAGCAGCGTCGCCATGGCGATCCAGAGGCTTCCCATGACGAAGGCCGCGTATCCGACCAGCGCAATGAATATTTCCGCGATCTTCACCCACAGCGCGACCCGCTGTTTGCTGAAGCGGTCGGCGATCTGGCCTGCAATGCCGGAAAGGAAGATGAACGGCAGCGTCAGGCACAAACTGACGTACGCCTGCCCGCCGTCGCCCAGGGCGTTGGACCAGACGCCCTGCAAGGCCACGGCGAGCGCGAGCACGCTCTTCAGCACGTTGTCGTTGGCCGCGCCGAAGAACTGCGTCGCCGTCAGCGAGAGAAATCCGCGATTGAAAAGGTGGCGCTTCAAGCCGGCGTCTCGCAGTCAGGTGCAACAATGGGCGATTGTCGCAGAACCGGCGCGGGTGTGCCGAAGCGCGGCGGCGTCGAGCGTTCGATGGATTTCGCAGTGACCGCGAGAGGAGACGACGCGAAGGCCCTTCGTGATGGCGGAGTCACGACGCGGAGCGTCGTGGTATCAAGCGGCACCACGTCGCGCCACCGGAAATGCGGCTGAGAGGAGTCGAACCTCCACGCCCTGTACGGGCACTAGAACCTGAATCTAGCGCGTCTGCCAATTCCGCCACAGCCGCAGGATTGGACGAGGCATGATATCGCGCGATGATGCGCGGGCAACCGGGCGGAGCGAGACGGGAAACAGGAGGCAGGAGGCAGGAGAGGGGAGAGGGGAGAGAGACGGATACTGTCGAGGATCGAATCAGGAGAGAGCACGTGCGACGAAGCATGATTCGACGCTTCGACGCGATCTGAGGCGGACATGCACTTGCACGCTCAGCGGGGCAAGCCCGCTCGCGAAACGCGCCAGCGGAACGACCCCGCGTTCCGACGATCACTGATCTCTGACGTCCGATCTCTGACCTCTGAACTCCGACTTCCGATCTCAGCGTTCGTCCTCATCCTCCGTCACTGCGACGGGAGCAT
>CAZLDF010000386.1:0-4021 GCA_964558095.1 uncultured Isosphaeraceae bacterium
GTCGAATAGTTGAGCAGTTGCGCGGTGCGTCCGGCGCACAATTCGACGAATCGCTGAAAGGTCGCCAGATCGCCGACATTGCTGATTGTGCGGACATCGCGCTCTATATACGTGGCGACGTAGGAGCGGAGCCAGTCGCTGGGATCGAGCGCCTGGTCGAATATCCGCGGGTATCCGCCGGCAAGAATCGTCTCATCAAGCGCTTTTGGATGCCGTGCGAAACGAATGACTTCACTGCGCGCCAGGGGAAGCAGATGAAGCACAGCTGACCGGCCGGCCAGCGACTGGCTGACCGACGCTGCCAGCGCCAAGTTTTGCGATCCGGTCAGGATCCAGCGCCCGGGTTTCGGATCGGCATCGATGATGCCTTGAAGATACGACGGCAACTCCGGCGCGCGCTGAACTTCGTCGATCACCGCCCCCTTCGGATAGCGGCCGAGAAACGCCCGTGGGTCGTCGGTTGCGAACGCCCGAACGTCGGGCGCCTCCAGGTTCGCATAGGGAAGGTTGTCGAACACGCTTTTGCAGAGCGTGGACTTGCCGCTCTGGCGCGGACCGGTGAGCGTGACGGCCGGGAACTGACGCGCGGCTTTGCGGAGGCCGGAGGTGAGGTCGCGTGGGATCATGGGCGTGCGGCAGAATAGCCAGGTGTTTCGGCTAATTCAAAATCTAACTTTGAATTAGCCGGCACCATACCGCTTTTTGGCCTAGAAAACGCACATTGGCTCACCCTCGGGCAAGGAGGGCGGATTGTAGCTTGCCGGCTGTGCAGGTGCCCTGGGAGATCGCCGCCAAGCACCGGTCCCGGCCGGTGCTGGCGTTGCAGGGTTCGTGCCAACCCCTACGATGCCGCCATGTCGCGACGGGCGAAGGTTTTCGGCGGGGTCGGGCTGGCGGGCGCTCTCGCTGCGGCGCTGATCGGCGTGCTGGGCGGCGTCGGCACGTTCACCTTCGTCTATGCCCACGGCGCTTCGTACCTGTCCAGCGACCCCAATGCGTGCGCCAACTGTCACATCATGCAGGACTACCTCGACACCTGGCAGAAGAGCAGCCACCACCACGTCGCGGTGTGCGTCGATTGCCACCTGCCGCACGACTTCGTCGGCAAGTACGTCGCCAAGGCCGACAATGGCTTCTTTCACTCGATGGCGTTCACGCTCGACAACTTTCACGAGCCGATTCAGATCAAGGGCCGCAATCGCCGGATCACGCAGCTCAACTGCGTCGCGTGCCACACTGAAACAGTGCAGCAGATGTTGCCGGAGGAACCCGGCGGCGAGATGGTGATGTGCATTCACTGCCACGCCGGCGTCGGCCACGGCCCATAGGAACAGTGAACCATGACAGATCGAGCAAACGAGGCAACGACGTGACCAACGAATCAAATGATCGCGGCAGGCGCATCCGCCGGCCGGTCCTGCTGCTCGTGGGCGTCGCGCTGACCAGCGCGATCGTCACCATCGCCGTCGTCGCGCTGCTCATCAACATCTTCGGCCGCAAGGTCGAAGCGCGCACGCCCTTCGTGCGGCTGGTCGAAGTGAACGAAGTGACGACCGATCCCCAGCCCTGGGGCATGAACTGGCCGCGGCAGATGGACGGCTATGAACGCACGGTGGATTCGGTGCGAACGCGCTACGGCGGATCGAGCGCCATGCCGCAGCAGAAGCTCGATGAAAACCCCTGGCTGAAGCGCCTCTACGCAGGCTATGCGTTCGCGATCGACTATCGCGAAGCGCGCGGCCACGCATACATGCTTTCCGACCAGTTGCTCACCAAGCGCGTGACCGAGCGGCCGCAGCCCGGCGCGTGTCTGCACTGCCACTCGAGTGTCGCGTCCACCTATCGGCGGCTTGGCTTGGAGGCGATGAATCAGCCGGCCGACGCGGCGGCGCTTGCAAGCGACTTCAACTGGCCCGCGGTGATGAAAGGGTTTGAACTGCTCAGCGCGATGAGCTACGCCGACGCGCACGCGGAGCTTGTCAAAACGCCCAATGGAACGACGGACGAGGCGGCGCATCCGGTGAGTTGCGTCGATTGCCACGAACCGCAGTCGATGAGAAGTCGCGTGACGCGACCGGGGTTCGTCAACGGTATTGCGGCGCTGGCTGCGAGCGACGAGCCCGTGCCGCACTTGCCGAGCATCGAGCGCTGGCGCCAGGGCGATCGCGCCACGTCGTACGATCCGAACGTGCACGCCAGCCGCCAGGAGATGCGCGCGTTCGTCTGTGCCCAATGCCACGTTGAGTATTACTGCGGACCGAAAGAAACGCTCTTCTTTCCATGGCACAACGGGCTGAAAGTCGAGCAGATCGAATCGGTGTACGACAATCACCACTTCCCGGACGGCGAGGCGTTCTACGACTACAAGCACGGCGAAACGGGCGCGCGGGTGTACAAGGCGCAGCACCCGGAATTCGAGATGTGGAGCCAGGGAATCCACGCGCGCAGCGGCGTGAGCTGCGCCGATTGCCACATGCCCTATGAGCGCCAAGGCGCGATGAAGGTGAGCAGCCACTGGGTGCGCAGCCCGCTGCTGAACATCAACCGCTCGTGCCAGCCCTGCCACAACATCGCAGAGGACGAATTGCGTCGGCGCGTCGAGACAATTCAGGATCGGACGCACGCGCTGATCGATCGCGCCGCGGCCGCGGTGATCGACATGCTCGACGCCATTCGCGACGCCCGGGCGGCCGGCGCGACTGACGAACAACTTGCTGAAGTCTTCGAACTGCAGAAGAAATCCCAGTGGCGGCTGGATTTCGTCAGCAGCGAGAACTCCGTCGGCTTTCACGCCGACCAGGAGGCGGCGAGGATTCTCGCGGAATCGATCGATTACGCCCGGCAAGCGCAGTCGCTGGCACAAGGCCTGCGCACGCCGGCGGCGCCGACTTCGACCGCGCCGGTCGCGCCGGTCGAAGGCGTCACGCCGACGGAGCACGCGCCGACCGGGCGGTGATCGCGGATCGACACGGTGCAGGGTGGCGTGGTCTGGGCGACTTAGAGCTGCCAAGCGCGCTTAAGCCGCAATGGGCGTTGGTTTTTCGCCCGCAGGGCGCACGAACGTTGCCAGTGGCGCCGCGAGGCTTTGCGAGCAAGCCACTGGAAGCCGGTAGTCCCCAATCCATTCTCTTGTTTCCTCAGGTTTCTCCGCCCGTAAGGCGGACGTGGTGTTCGTCCGCCCTCCGGGCGGGAGGAAGGAGGCGCTTCAATTCCCTCTCCAGGGGCTCGCGAGGCGCTGCGCCCCTGGCAACGTTCGTGCGCCCTGCGGGCGAGGAGCGCATCTTGATCGTGCGCCAAGTTCGGAGGATTGCAGAGTCACGCCGGGCCATTCAACTCTTCACGCGATGCAAGCCTGTCGCGCTGATCGTCAGCACCTGTTCGCTCGGCCTCGGGCCGACCGTGCCGACGACGACCACTTCGTCGAGCGGCTTGAGGCCGAAGGATTGCAGGTCGATCTCGCGCGGCGAGCCGGACTCATCGACGAGCTGAATCGTCGCGCTGTTGGCGATCTTCGAATCGGGCTTCTCGCAGCAATAGTCCCAGGGCGTCGGGCAATGATCGGGTATCGCCATGTCGGCGCAACTTGGGATCGCCGGGTCCATGATGACGAACACCGCTGAGTCCTTGCTCATCGGGTCCATGCGGCCGCCGATGCGGCCGCGAATCGCGACGGTGTCGCCTTCCTTCGCGGTCTTCTTGAGTTCCGCGACGGGTTGCGCGTCGTCGGGCATGGAGGCGAGCATCCAGTCGGTGTTCGCGCTGGATGCGCCGGCGTTGTTCGACGCCGCATTGTCGTCGCCGCCGCCGCATCCCACGAACAGGAAGATAGCCAGTGCGAGAGCGCTGATGGATCGAAGTTTCATGCAGGAATCTCCTTGTCAGTGTTGAGAAGTGTGCTGGATCAATGAGCTTTCAAAGCTTCCGTAATCGGCAATCGCAGGCAGCGAATGGCGGGGGGAATGGCGCCCACGAGGCCGACGAGCAGGCCGCCGAGGAGGCCCGTGAGCATGACCGGGCCGTC
>CAZLDF010000387.1:0-2678 GCA_964558095.1 uncultured Isosphaeraceae bacterium
GAGAGGAAACTTTCCTCTTCGGAAGTCCAGCATTCCGCTTCGGAGTTCCGAGCTGATTTCCCGGACTTCCACCGCGCCCCGGCGGAAAAGGTTCGCCAAGTTCCCGAAACGCGGGATGGGCCGATATTCAGGCGAGTATCCGCTCGGGTTCGAATCGGCGCTTCCGAACGCTAACCACGGGTCGGCGAAGCGCTGACCCATGCCACGCCGCACAGTGACACACTGCACGTATGGTGGCCAGCTGCCGCTGTTCGTCAATCACACGGAAATGTTGTCATGCTTTGATGCCGGAGGTCTCCGCACCTTGAAGTTGCCAAAGAAACTTGTCAATGTCCACTTTGGCGGCGCATACCGCGTCGAACCAATGCGAATTTACCGGATTACTGTTTGTGGCCGGTCGCAATCTTGTGTGCGCGCCGCGCATGGCGGGCAGGACAAATGCTGCCTCGACGTGATTCAGTTCTCCCCGTGCATTCTTGCGTGCCAATCCCGTGGCATCTTCCTCCAGTCGGTGTTTCAGCGATTTGTATTGATCCTTCGCCGCTTGGCTGTGCGGATTCAAACCAAGTTGCCTCAACAGATCATCCATGAGACCGCCGATTTCGGACAATGACGCTGCGCCTCTAGCCCTTTCCAATTCGGTAACCTGTGGCATCGTTCGAGACTCCTTCGCATCTTCTGCACATGCTCCTCATCAAGGATTTCCTGAACTGTCAGGAGCTTGATGAGGCGGCCCGTGCGTTTGTGGAACGCGGCGCATTCCTGATGCGCATCGCGTGAGTAGCCGAACGCCACGAAGAATCCGCGTTGGCGACCACCCTCGCCTTCGCGTTCCATCACTGCTTCGAAAGCGTCGATGTCGGGGCGGCCGACCTTGTCGGTTTGCTTGACCTGAATCGGAAACCAGTCCTCCGCGAACATCGCATCGGTGTGGCCCTCGCGGCCCCTGGTCGCGGCATCCGCGGGCTTGGTGCCGACGGGATAAATGCGGCCATCCACGCCCATGTCGCCGACCTGCACCTTGTTGGGGATGCCGCCCAGCGCGATGACCGCCCAGTTCTCGAACTCGAACGGCGGGATGGCCTTCAACTTGTCAATCGTCCACGGCAGATCGCGCACGACGAAGCCGCGACCCACGCGCCAGAGTTTCTCGTTCTCCGGCAGCTTGCACACATCACGCAGGCGCTTGGCCATTACGCGGCAAGCGGTGGGCGAGATGTCGATGCCGATCCATTGACGACCGAGATTCTGCGATGCGACCAACGCCGTGCCACAGCCGCAGAACGCGTCGAGAACGATGTCGTTGGGATTCGATGAAGCGTTGATGATGCGTTCAAGGAGGGCGAGGGGTTTCTGCGTGGGGAACCCGAGACGTTCGGCCGCCAGCGCGCTGATCGGCGGAATGTCGGTCCACAAGTCCTGGAGCGAAACGCCAGGCATATCGTCGGCGAACTGCATCAGCCGGGGCATGCCGGTGGATCGATGCATCAGTCTCCCCGTATTCCAAAACTCGATCAGGTTGTCCTTGGAATATGCCCAATAGCGCCGGTCATACGGCTTGACCGCGCGATACTCCACGTCGTGTTGCGGGTGACGCCACTCATCATCGAAGTCCGGCATCCATTCGGCGCCGGGCCGCCTTGAGCGCTTTACGTGCCATTCGTAGCGCGTATCGCCGCCGGGCTTCGCGGCGGTGACATCCGTTTCCTTGTAGCGCCGACCATCTTCATCGACGTGCCGATACTCCGATTCAAGGTAGGCGGCGTCGTACTTCGTGTGAATCGGGTTCCACGTCCATTTCTTGCCTCCGGCATAGAAGAAGAGGTAATCGCACACCCGGCCATACTGCGACATGCCTTGTCGCGTGTCGCTGTGCGCATGACTGCGTTTCCACACAATCATGTTCTGGAAACTGCCCTCTCCGAAGATATGGTCCAGCATGACCTTGACGTAATGCCCCGCATGCCAGTCGCAGTGGTAGTAGAACGAACCGGTTTTCTTGAGTACGCGCGCCAGTTCGACGCAGCGCGGGCGCATGTAATCGATGTACGCCTGTGTGCTGGCGTGGCGATCCTCGAACGCCCGCTTCTCCTTCGTCTCGCCCCAGAAGACTTCGTAGTTTCTGTTGGAGTTGAACGGCGGGTCGATGTAGATGAGGTCAACGCAGGCATCGGGCAGGTTCTTCAACTGCTCCAGACAATCGCCGCAGTAGATGACGCGGGTGTCGATGAGCGATGATGGTCGTCCGCCCGGCACGGGCGCGGAGAGGGCCGCGACGAGAGTCACGGGATTGGCCGCGGGGGAGCGTTGCTTGGATTTACCTTTGACGCCCCGGCCCCCCGCCCCCCCGGTCGCGGGTTCCTTCCTTGAGGTCCGCTTCTTCTGCATGGTGTGAAGCGTACCGAGTGGATTCCGAACGGGCAACCGTTCACGAAGCCTTCATGCGATTGCACACTTCATATCGCGTCTTCGGGCATTGAGCCCGAAGATGCGATCACAGGCGCCCCCCCAACGCCTGTGCCACTGTAAGCGGTTCGCTCTCACGCGGCGAAGCCGCGCGCGATTGCCCTTCCGGTATCGCAGCTTTGGCCATTGAGGCCAAAGCTGCGATCACAGGCGCCCCCACAAACGCCTGTTCCGCTGTAAGCGAACGGCCCTCACCCCTACCCCCTCTCCCA
>CAZLDF010000388.1:0-2741 GCA_964558095.1 uncultured Isosphaeraceae bacterium
TGATCGACATCACGGAGCGCAAGGCCATCGAGAACGAGCTGCGCGACAGCGAAGCGCGCCACCGCGCGATCTTCCAGTCCGCGGTGGACGGCATCATCACCATCGACGAGCGAGGCGACATCCAGTCCGTCAATCCCGCTGCACAGGAAATGTTCGGTTACGCCGCGGAAGAGCTTCTAGGGCGCAACATCAAGCTGTTGATGCCCGATCCGTATCGAACGGAGCACGATTCGTACCTGGAGCGCTACAACCGAACGGGCGAGAAGCGCATCATCGGCATCGGGCGCGAAGTCGCGGGCTTGCGCAGGGACGGCACGGAGTTCCCGATCGATCTCGCCGTCAGTGAAATGACCATCGGCGGGCGACGGAAGTTCACCGGCCTCGTGCGCGACATCACTCAGCGCAAGCGCATCGAAGCCGAACTCGACGAATATCAGCGCACGCTCGAATCGATGGTGCTCAACCGCACGGCCGACCTGGAGCAGGCGCATCAGCGGCTGCGTCACACGGAGCGCATGGCGGCGATGGGCACCTTCGCCGCGGGACTCGCGCACGACCTGAGCAACGCGCTGATGCCCATGCGCGTTCGCCTGGATGCGCTGATCGCGCAGCGCGACCTCAACGATGCAGCTCGAAGCGAGCTCGACGCCATCGACGGGTTGATTCGCCACCTGCACGCGATGATGCAGAACCTGCGGCTGTTCGCGCGCGATCCCGGACAGCATTCGCCGGGCGAGACGACGGAGCTGGGCGAATGGTCGGCGGGGGTGCGGCGATTCATCGATGCGGCGACGGGCGGCGGCGTGAAGATCGGATGGGCCGTGCCCGACGGCTTGCCGCGCATCCGCGTCGCGCCGCATCGCCTGACGCAGGCGGTGCTCAATCTCGTGCACAACGCCCGCAACGCCATCGTCGCGCAGCGCGGCGAAGGCGGCGAAGGTCGCATCGACATCTTCGCGAAACCCGGCGAGAACGCAGGCGTCGTTCTGGTTTGCGTGCGCGACGACGGCTGCGGCATGGACGAATCGGTCAAGCGCCGCTGCCTCGAACCGTTCTTCACCACGCGGGCGCACGACGGCCGGCAGAGCGGCCTGGGCCTGGGGCTGGCGATGGTGTTCGACGTCGTCAAGACCGCCGGCGGGACCGTCACCATCGACTCGACGCCCGGCGCGGGATCGACCGTCACGCTGCATCTGCCGGTCTCGATAGGTTCGCACGCGGGGGCAGGCGGTGAAGCATTGGCGGCGCGGAAGACGGCGCACGTGACGGTCGCCGACAAGCGCATGCGGGGCGTGCTGCGCGCGCTGCTCGCGGCCATGCGCATCGACGCGCTCGACGAACTGCCGGATGGTCACGCAGAGTGCGCGCTCTGGATCACCGACTCGAACAGCGCCGCCGTCGAGCAGGTTCGCGAGTTCCTCGCGGCGATCGCGGGGAGGCGCGTGATCGTCCTGGGCGGCGATGAAAGCTGGGCGCGGTCCGGCGCGGTCGTGTGGGCGCTCGATTCGCCCTTGTCCGACCTGCGAGCAGCGATCGGCGATGAGAGTTCGTGATCGAGCTCGACCGGCGGAGATCACCGCTCCAGTGTGAACTCGAACGGCACGATGAGCGTTGAGTCGATTGCACCGCCACGGCGCGTCGCGGGGCGATAGCGCGCGCGGCGCGCGGCGTCGATCGCGGCGTTGTCGAGCAGGCGAAAGCCGCTGCTGCGCAGAAGGCGCACGGTTGCCGGCGAACCGTCGGCGCGCACGTCGATTTCGACGATCGCGGTGCCTTGCTCGCCGCGGCGCGCGCTGGCGCTGGGGTACTCCGGATGCGGCATGGCGAGGACGCCCGGTTCGCGGTCGATGCCGGGCGCCGTTGGGGGGGATGACACTGATGACAACGATGATGGGGAGATGGCGCTTTCAGTTGGATGTGACGGCGGCGGCGGCGGAGAGGCCGCGGGCGAGGGATCGGCGGAGCGCGCTTGTCGCATTGCGCTCGCCAACGCTGCTGCGTTCGATTGCAGCTTGTCCCACACGCGTTGCGCGGTGGTTGTGATTGATGTCGCGAGCGATGTCCATCGGTCGGCCCCCCCCTTGGTTGAAGCCGATGGATCGATCACAGGCGAGACGCCTGCGCCACTGCTCTGGCTTACGGCCGAGACGACCGTGCCACTGATCGGCTCCGTGCCACTGGATTCGGCTTGCGGCGTGAATCGCACACGGATCGGCTGGCCGGCGGAGAACTCGATGCTCGCGGGCGCGTCGATCGCAATCTGCTTGCCTGTCGGAATCGCGACGAGCGACGCGACGAAGGCTGCGTGCGCGATCACTGATGCGCCCAGGGCCCACAACCATGCTGGGATTTGGCGGTGATTCATGGTCTATGTGTCGGTGAGTCGCCCCACGGGCTTTGCGAGACCAGTGCGTGCAGCGCGTTGGGAGGCTGTGTAAGTTTGTCGTGTTGATGTTCGCGTTTGCTCGTTCTGCCCTCACCCCTAACCCCTCTCCCAAGGGGAGAGGGGGACAAGAGTTCGTCGCGAAGATGGTAGCGCTTGCTCGTTTCGTCCTCACCCCTGGCCCCTCTCCCACCCCCCAACCGGAGAGTGGGACACGATGCACTCTAGAACGAATACCGCACGCCGAGGACGAAGTTGATGCCCGGCTCGTTGATGCCCGAGCCGTGCACGCGGTAGTTTTCGTCGGTGACGTTCTCGATTGCGGCGGCGAGTGACAGATTGTGCGAAAGCTGCCAGC
>CAZLDF010000389.1:0-3290 GCA_964558095.1 uncultured Isosphaeraceae bacterium
ATGAGTGGCTGGAATACACGGGGCGGGGCAACGGGATGTGGGTGTTCGCGGTTTCGGCGGCGCTCAGCGCCACGGGCGCGCTCGGCTTCGTCCTGATGTCGATGAACATGCGGCGGCGGCAGCGCGAGGGAACGCCCGCGACGTACCTTGTGGACCGATAAGCGGCGCTGCGTTTGCGCAGATCGTCCACGCCGCAAGGTTTCACATTCGATCTTCGATCCTGCCCACGCGGCGAGAGCGGGCGGCCGATGCGATCTTATGCGCCCGAGAGGCTTCGTCGCACGAAGCGCGAATCGTAGGGTGCATGTCGAGGCGTTCACTATCGCAACGCCGGAAGGGGTGCACGATGGCTGGAAAACAGCAGCGCGTCACAACGATTGTCACGTATGGGATTCTGGCCTCCGCGGCCGGGGTGAGTTTCCTTCTGCCTCGAACGCTGGGCATTCACTCAGCGCCGGCGAGCCCGATGCCGGAGGAAGGCGACAGCGTTCTGCTGGCCGGCGTGGTGCGCGACTTCGCGTCCTCGCATCCCGACTTCAACGTCACGCCCGATAACGGGTATGGTCACTACGCGGGGAACGTGATGACGACGCTGGGCGAATACGACGTGCCGGCGATGCAGGCGGGCATTCCGCTGGATGATTTCCAGATCACCAACCAGGAAGTGATTCCACAGGAAGACTTCTCCGTGGAAGTCGTCGTGCTCGGCGGCGCGATCTTCACAGGCATCTATCACCGGCCCGTGACGATGAAAGTCGTGATCGGCAACGAAACATTCGAGCCCCTCGGATCCTTCAGCACGCCTGTGACGTCCAACGTCAACGACAACGAGTCGGCGACGGGGAACCAGACGCCCGGCAGCAATCCGCGCAAGTACGTGATTCAGGAGACGTTCGACGCGGGCGAAGAAATCGTCGTCTGGGGCAAGAGCTGGACCAAGTCGCCCAGCACGGCGTCGGGGCTGAACAACAGCCACTGGACGACGAACCGGCAGGCGTCGTCCACCGGCAACTCGCCGCAGATCTGGGTGCTTCGCAACGGCGACGACGTGCCGACGACCAGCGGCGCCTACAACCAGGCCGACGCCGCCGAGTATGTCGCCGACTACATCGATTTTGATTCCAACAAGATCAAGCTCAAGGAAAATCAGATCATCTATCTGTTCGAGCTTGGCGTCGTCGGAACCGACAGCAACGCCGACTTCCAGGACCTCGTCGTGCTCATCAGCCTCGGCACCGAGCCGGCGTACTTCTCTGAAGTGAGCACCGAGTTCGGCGGCGGGACCGTCGCCGCCGGGTATGAAGTCGATTCGCAGTGGCGCGACGACCAGGGCCGCAACATCGCTCCGCATCTCGCGTCCTCCGGCACCACCACCGACGCCTGCGGCGACAGCATCACCGACACGCTCGGAACCGCCGGCGAAAAGGACGACGGCGGCATCAGTTCCGCTGAGTCCTTCTCCCAGTGGTTCCGCGACATCCCCGGCGTCAATCTCTCCGGCACGCACATCATCGAAATGGTCGAGAACGAAGACGGCGTCTGGGAATACTCCACCGACAGCTTCTATCCCATCGACGGCGAACTGCTCGACGACGGCAGCGGCGCCCACAACTACTTCTTCACCTATTCCTTCGAGTTCGACTTCGAGTACCAAGCCTGCGAGAGTTACTTCTTCGAGTTCGCAGGCAGCGACGACGCCTGGGTCTTCATCGACGACCAGCTCGCGATGGACCTCGGCGGCGTCAAGCCCGGCGTGGCGCAAGTCGCCGACCTCGATCGCCTGGGCCTGTCCGACGGCCAGACCTATCGCCTGCGATTCTTCTACGCTCAGCGCCAGGACCAGGAAGCGCCGTTCACCCTGCGAACGAACATCCCGCTGGGCGACGTGACCTCGCCGCAGATCTACACGGTGAGCGGCGGGTTCGATTGAGCCGCGTTTCATCGCGATTGAAAGCCACGGATCGACCCCACAGCCCGCTGCCCCGCAGCGGGTTTTTTCGTAGCGTTCGGGTGCCGCGGTTTGACGAGCCTTCGAGGAAGGCTACGCAGTACCAGCAATCGTTTTCGTTCGCGCTGGCACGTGCCTCGTGGTCTTCGCTCCTGTGGTCGGTTAGACCACGCACCTGCTACACTTGAGTTGAAACTGCTTCAAGAGTGGCCCCTTATCACCTTCGCTGCAAAGCGCCGGTGCTCGGCGCTCGCCTCCGCGCGTTCCATGACCCCGCAAAGTCCCATTCGCAAGCTGCTCGAAACTCATGCGAAGCAACTGGTCGCGGCGCGCGTGCCTGTGGTGGCGGCGTCCGAGCGGCCGGGCGCAGCGAGCGGTCGCGCGGTGTCGATCGATGATCAGGTCGAGACCCTGCCGTATGCGACGACCGGCGCTGCGCCGGGCCGCGGCGTCGAGTTGGTCGCGTCCTACGGAAGCGTGGAACTGGAATACGCGGCGTTGCGCCGCGCCGCCGGCCTGTTCGACGGCCCCCATCGCGGCACGCTCGTCATCACGGGCAACGACCGAATCGAATTCCTCAACCGCATGCTGACGCAGAACCTCAAGGCCATCGCGCCGGGGCAGGCGACCGAGGCGTTCTGGCTGAACCGCAAGGGCCGCGTCGAGGGCGACCTGCTGCTGGCGGAGCTTGGTGATCGCGTCGTCGTCGATCTGGACATTCACCAGGCCGATCACGTTCGACAGACGCTCGGCGCGTTCATCATCACCGAAGAAGTCGAGATCGAAGACGCTTCGGAGCGGTTGCACACAATGGCTCTGCACGGGCCGGGTGCGATCGATGCGCTCCGCGAAGTCGGCCGCCCGCGCATCGGCGCGTCCGATCAGTTGAGCGAGTGGACCGATGCGACGCTTGCGTCGTCGCCCGCGGCGGCGTCAATCGTCATCGCCGGTCGCGAGGTCGTCGTAATCCGCCGCGATCAGATCGGCGCTGCGGGATTTGAACTCATCATGGCCGGCGAAGACGCAAGCAAGGTGTGTGCCGCACTGCTGGACCTGAAAGATAAAAAGGACCAACCCCTGGTGCGGCCCGTGGGCTGGTATGCGTGGAACATCGCGCGCATCGAAGCGGGCACGCCGCTGATGAACATCGATTTCTCAACGGAGTCGCTGCCTGCGGAAACGGGCGTGCTCGATGCGCGAGTCAGCTTCACGAAGGGCTGTTATCTCGGCCAGGAGATCGTCGCGCGCATGCGCTCGCTGGGGAAGCCGAAGCAGCAGTTGATCGGCGTGCGCATCGAGGAGGACGCCCTGCCCATCGCCGGGGCGCAGGTGTTCGCCGCCG
>CAZLDF010000390.1:0-4586 GCA_964558095.1 uncultured Isosphaeraceae bacterium
ATCGGACGTCAGCGAGACGGCAAGTTGGCTCGGCCGGCAGATCAAGTCCGCCGACGCCGTCGCCGCGCACCTTCGCCTGCAGGCCTGGAGCGACAAGAGCGGTTCGTCGCGAAGTCGCTCGGCCGCGGGAGCGCGAAAAACCGTCCGAAAAGCCACCGGCGCTCCGGCGGGACGTGCATCCTCGCGCAGCGGCCGGCCGTCGCGCCGCAGCGGGACGAACGCCGCCCGCGCGTGAGGAAGTCTTGCTCGTCGCCGCGGCCGGGCCCGGCGGCTCTTTGCCGGAAGGAGCGCTCGTGCACGTCAGCTTGCGCCGTCGATGCTCACCCTCTCGCTTGATCGGGCTGCTGCCGCCCGTCGTCATCGCGGTCGGGCTGGGGGGGGTGGAGGGCTGCGGCGCCGGAGGCCGCACCGGCGAAGTCGCCCCGCCGCCGATCGATCCCGCGCTCTCTGCCCGCGAGAATCTGTCGCTGCTTGCCGACCGTGAGCAACCGGCCGCTCGGGCCGCGCGCGATGTTCCGCTCGCGCCCACGCTGAATCCCGATTTGTTCGCCATGCGCGCCGCGTCCGATCCCCGCGCGTTTCTTTCGTTTGCGGAAGTTCTGTCACGATTCGCGGCGGAACCCGAAATTTCGCAGTCATCCGAGCGCGACGACGTCGAACCCGAGGTCACTTCCTCCGAGCACGCCGAAGCTTTGCGGCTGTTCGTCCGCGGACGATTGGCGGCCGAGAACGAAGCCAATGACGAAGCGCTCGAGCTTCTGCAGCAGGCCGCGGACATCGAGCCCTCGATGCCGGCGATCCATCGCGCGATCGCGCACGCCGCCCGGCGAATGAATCGGCCCGAAGCGGCGATGGCGGCGTATGAGCGTTTGGCGGCGATCGACGAGCGCGACGCCGAGGCGCTGTTCATGTTCGCCGTCGCTCGCGCCGATCAGGGCCGCTTCGAGGAGGCGATCGCTTTGCTGGCGCGAGCGACGGCGGCGCTGCGCGAAGCGCCGGCCGACCCCGCGCTCGTGCCGCTGGTCGATTTCGTCCTGAGCCGCTGCCTGCGCGAAGCCGGATACGACCGCGCTTCGACTCAGGCCGCCGCGGGAGCGCTCGAACTTCCGCAAAGCCTCGCGGCCAATTCAATGTTCGCCGGGCAACTCGCGGCGATGTGGCAGCAGCGATTTGAACTCCTGCGCGCCAAGGGCGACACGCACTGCCGACTGGGCGACTACGCCGACGCTCGATCCGCCTATCTCGCCGCGGCCGAGCTTGTCTCGCCCGCTCACCCCCAGATCTCCGGCCGGCTGATCTACATCAACGCGCGATTGGGACTGGTGTTCGCAGCGCAGAGCGTGATGCGGCGGATTCTCGACGAACGAGGCGAAGCGCTGGACGTGGCGGAAACGCTGTTCGCCGACTACGTCGCCGAGCACTGCCGGCCGATCGACGTGTTGCGCGATTCCGTGCTGCCGGAGCTTCCCGAACATCGCCATGACGTTCGCTGGGTGCGCATCGCGGCGACGCTGAGCGAGCCTTTGCAGCGCGACGCCTTGATCCGCGAATTCCTGCGCGAGCATCCGGATGAACTCGCCGGCGCGTTTGAGATCATTCGCTGGCGTTGGGGCGCAGAGCCGTTGGAGGCGCTGCGCCTCGTGCATGAAGCCGTCGCGGCGCGGCCGGAGGAAGCGGCGAACTACGCAAGATGGTGCGTCGCCACCCTGCCGCGCTCGACGCGAGCGATCGCGCTCATCGACCGGTTGCCCGACGATCCGCCGCGCGCTGCGCTGGCGGCGCATCTGCATCTGGCGCTGGATGATCCGGGCGGCGCGTGGCGCGTCGTCAGCGACGCGTCGGGCCGCCTGCCGGGCAGCGTCGAGCTTCGCCGCTTGCGCCTGGATGTCGCCGACGCCGCCGAGGAAGTTCCGCTCGTGCTCGAATCGATCGATTCGCTCGACCAGTCGCCGGCTCTGGCCGACCAACTGCGCATCTGCCGCTCGCTGCGAAGCATCGGCCGCACGTCGCAAGCGCTGGATCGCGCCCGGCGGCTGGAAAGCCTCGACGACGGTTCCAACGACTGGCTGGTCGAAACCGCGCGCTGCCTGATCGCGCGCACGACAACGACGCTCGATCGCGAGGAAGCCGTCGCGCTCGGCCGGGAGGCAGCGGGCCTGCTCGAGCGCGCCATCGAGCGCGATGCGACCGACGAGCGAATCTATGAAGTTCAGATGTCGCTTTTCGGCGCCGGCGGCCTGCTGCACAGCCCCGACGACTATCGCAACACTTTCGAACGCTTCGTCCAGGCCAATCCCGACAGCCTCGCGCTCACGCACTTCATCCTCCGCGAAACCATCCGCCAGAATCAGCTCGACCGAACGGTGCGCGTCGCGCAGCGACTGTTCAATGCCGATCCGACGGATCGCGTATCGGCCGAGGCGATGATCGAAGCGTGGTGGCGCCTGCAGCAGCCGCAAGCCGCGAGCCAATGGCTCGATCTGTGGCTGGCGGACTTTCCGAGTCATCCCGCGCTGATCGAGCAGCGCGTGAAGTTGCACCTGCTGCAGGACGATGCCGCCGGCGCCGAGGCGTTCATCGAGCGGGCGCTTGACGCCGAGCCGGCTCATCCGGCGGCGCTGCGCAGCCTCGAGCGCGTCCGCCTGGCGCAGGGACGGCTGGACGAAGTCGTGGCGCTGGCCAAGTCGCGGATGACACGCCGGCCGCCGGGCGTGCGCCGGGCGCTCGAACTCGCCACCGTCGCGCTTGAAGCGCGCCGGCCGCGCATCACCGTCGAGCAGCTTCACGTCATCGCGGCGAACGCCGACGACGCGAAAATGGAATATCTCACCACCGCGCTGGTGCTGGCGTTTCAACTGGATAAGTCCGAAACCGATCGGCTGCCGCTCGTCGAACAATTGGCGATGGCGACCATCGAGCGGTTTCCGTTTGCAACCGTGCAGGTCTATGGCCTGGGGTTGTTCGCGCTGCACGAGCGCGTCGGCCTGAGCGCCGAGTTCACCGATCTCGCCGATCGAACCGTGCAGCGCGATCTGCGAGAGCATCACCAGCCGCTGGAACAGGCGACAAGCTGGCGGCAGATCGCGCAGGTGTTCGTCGATGCCGGCCACGTGGAAGCGGTTTCGGGTTTGCTGCGAATCCGCTTGCGCTTCGTGCAGCCGGATGAGCGCGAGCTGCAGTCGGCGTTGTGCATGCTGATTTTCGCCCTCGACGCGGCGCTGGGGCGCGCCGACGCCTCGCTCGACCTGCTGCGCGAACTCGATCGTCTGGGCGCCTTGCCGCGGTGGCCCGGCATGGATCGCGAACCGACGCTCGACGATCTGCTCTACGAGGTCAGCCTCATCAACAGCACGCTCGACAACCAGGCCGGCGTCGATCTGCTGCTTTCGCAGCTTCTCTCGCGCGATCCGTCCAACGCCATGGCGCTCAACAATCTCGGCTACATCCTGCTGGAATCGGGCGACACGTCCCAGCGGGCGATCGAATACATCGAACGTGCCGCTGCGATCCGCCCGGACGACGTCAGCATCATCGATTCACTGGCGTGGTTGCGATACAAGCAGGGCCGCCTCGCCGACGACGACGAAGGCGAAGGCGCGTTCTCTCTCGTTCAGCATGCGATGGAATCGGCGACGACCCCGCAGCCGGAGGTCATCGACCACCTCGGCGACATCGCCTGGCGCCTCGGCCGGCGCGACGACGCACTCGGCGCGTGGCGGCAGGTCGTGGACCTGCTTTCGAGCGACGAGTATCGCGCCGCCGTCACGCGATCCTTCCGCGCGCTGCAGGCCAGCGCCTGGGGCGTGCTCGTCATCGACCCGCAGGCGATCTATGATCGGGACTTCGGCGTGGTTCTGGACCGCGCTCGTGCGAAGCTCGCCGCGGTCGAAGCGGGCGAGCCGCCGCCGGTCGCGCCGATTTTCGCCGAACTTCGTCGTGAAGAATGAACACAGAGACACAAAGGACACAGAGAACACACAGAGAATGAGATTGTGACGCTCGGGAGGGGACTGAGAAGTGGAGCGCGCAACGCCGGGCTGTTGCTCCTTTCTCCGTGATTCTCCGTGTTCTCCGTAACTCCGTGGTTCATTTCACTTTGGGAGCATTGCAATGGCCGGTCACAGCGCTTGGAAGAACATCAAGCACAAGAAAGCTGCGGTTGACAAGAAGCGCGGCAAGGTGTGGTCCAAGTGCAGCCGGGCCATTCTGGTCGCGGCGCGCAACGGCGGGGGCGACCCGAAGTTCAACACTTCCCTGCGCTACGCCATCGACGACGCCAAAGCCGCCAACATGCCCAAGGACACCATCGAAAAGCTCGTCAAGAAGGGCACCGGCGAAGTCGAAGGCGCGCGATACGACCCCGTGCGATACGAAGCCTACGGCCCCGGCGGCGTCGGACTCATCATCGACTGCCTCACCGACAACGTCACGCGAACCGCGCCGGAAATGCGAACGCTCTTCGAAAAGCACGGCGGGATCGAGTTCGCGCTGGCACGATGTTTGGGTTGATTTCAGCCATCCTTTATCCGTCAATGTGAGTTGGGTCGAGTTGTTGGGTCGTCGCAGGCTTGAAATTTCTACTTTGT
>CAZLDF010000391.1:0-4130 GCA_964558095.1 uncultured Isosphaeraceae bacterium
GCTCGAACCCCCGATTGATGGGGCCCGGGTGGAAGACCTTGACCCCCGGCCGCAGCCGCCCCGCGCGTGCTTCATCCAATCCGTACAACTCGCGATAGTCATCTGTAACGGCGGACTTGCCATGGCGCTCGAACTGCACCCGAAGCATCATGATGGCGTCGATATCGCGGAGAATGCCGTCGAGTTCATGTGCGATCTCAACCGAGCCCGGCCCGCTGGCGATCGACTTGAAGCTGTCAGGAACCAGCGCCGCAGGCCCGACGAGCAGGATTTGCGCCCCTAGCGCGACGAGGCCGAAGATGTTCGACCTCGCCACCCGACTGCCGGCGATGTCGCCGACGATCGCGATCCGCTTGCCCATCAAGGTCGGTCCCATGACTTGCCGCATTGTCATGATGTCAAGGAGCCCCTGCGTGGGGTGCTCATGCTTTCCGTCGCCCGCGTTGAGGACGGGGATCGAGACGGCCCGAGCGACAACATGCGGCCCGCCGGCGGGCGTGCAGCGAATCACCAGGCAGTCCACACCCATCGCTTCAATGTTGCGGGCCGTATCGACCAGCGTCTCGCCCTTGCTCACGCTCGAGCCGGCCGAGGTCAGGTCGATCGTCCGGGCGCCGAGCTTCAACGCGGCGGCGGAGAAGCTGCACCGCGTCCTTGTGGAATCTTCGAGGAACAGGTTCGCCACGATTCGGCCGGAAAGCACCTCCAAAGGCGGGCGCTCTCGCTTCACGATCGGGAGATAAGTCTCCGCCTCGTCGAGAATCGAGATGATTTCATCGGCCGCCATCCCGTCCAGACCCAGGAGGTGGCGCGCGGGCTTCGTCGAAGTGATCGTGTCCGCGGATGACATGCGTGCATCTTACGTCACCCGGACCTTCGCGACCCGGACCTTCGAAGACTCAGGTCCGGCGTGACTTCCTTCGACTCAGGTCCGGCGTGCGTCGAGTCGTTCATTCAATATGCGCGTCCTGCGCCAGCTTCTTCAACGGATTGCCCGGCTCGTTCATCTTCTTCTGCATTCGATCGATCACCAATCGGGGCACGAGCGCACTGAGTCGGTCAAGCGAACCGCCTAGCGCCGCGACCTGGCGAATGAGGCTCGAACTCGTATAGGCGAAACGCTCGTCGGTCACGATGAACACGGTTTCGATGTCGGCGACCTGCCGATTCGTGATCGCAAGCTGCGTTTCCGCCGCGAGATCGGTGATGTTGCGGATGCCGCGGATGATCGCCACAGCGTTGTGCGTTCGTGCGAAATCAACCGTCAGGCCCTTGTAGCCGTGCACATCGACGGCAGCCCCCGTCGGCGACTGTTCCACCAGTTCCTTCACCAGCGCCCGGGTCATCTCCAGCCGCTCGGCGGGCGTGAAGAGGCTGGCCTTTTCCGGGTTCTGCCCGATGCCGACGACGATGTGGTCGAACAGTTGCCGCGCTCGCTGCAGCACGTCGAGGTGGCCGCGGGTGATCGGGTCGAACGAACCGGCATAGATGACGACGTGCGGACGGTTCGACGATGGCATGGGCGGATTGTAAAGGAAGTGGCGATCTTGCCGGTTAAGCCCCGGCCGCCAGGCCGCATGTTAAGCCCCGGCCGCCAGGCCGGACGTGACCGCCTTGCCGACCCAGAACATGGCGCGATCGAGCGTCGTATGACCCCTGTCACGACGAGGCGAGGCGCTCCACCTATCACACGAACGCGATTATCGGCCGTCCTTTCAGATCGCCCGCTCGTCGTGCCGATGAACCACCAGCGGCGGGCCTCTTCGCCGCCGCGACCACGGGAGAGGAGCGCGTGACAACAACTTCCACGAACAGGCTTCACGACCTGACCAGGACGAAGAAAAACGGCGCACACGCACACGCCGCCGAATTGCCCGCGGAGCGGCAAGCCGTCTCCGGCGAAACATCCACCCGCAAACACTTCGTCCTCGACACCAACGTGCTGCTGCACAATCCGAACGCGATGTTCATGTTCTCTGAACATGAGGTCGTGATTCCTCTGTCGGTGATCGAAGAGCTCGATCAGTTCAAGAAGAACAACGACGACACTGGCCGCAACGCGCGGCAGACGATCCGCCAGCTCGATCGGCTGCGCACGGAAGGCCGGCTGTTCGAGGGCGTGCCCATCAACGAAGACGGCGGCACGCTGCGCATCGATCGTTGCGATCGCACATCGCCGTTCGCGCTCGATCTGGACATTGTTGACAATCGCATTCTCGCGGTGGCGCACCGGCTGAACAAGGAAGGCCGTCACACGGTGTTCATTTCGATGGACATCAACGCGCGCGTCAAGGCCGATGCGCTGGGAATCGCAGTCGAAGACTTTCAGGCCGACAAGGTCGATGCCGACTGGCTGTACACGGGCTTCGTCGAGATCGGCGTGCCGGGCGAGCTGATCGATCTGCTCTATCAGGAGCGCCAGCTTCCTGTCGAGCAGCTTGCGCCGTATCTGTACGTGCCGTCGCCGGAGAAGAAGGACGAGATGCTCGCGGTCACGCTGCAGCCGAATCAGTTCGTGCGGCTGCAGGGTCAGGACGACGAATCGCACACGGGGCTGGCGCGGATGCTTGCGGAAACCGGGCACATCATTCCGGTGACCGGTCCGCGGCGGCCTGTCTTCGGCATCATGGCGCGCAACGTCGAGCAGACCATGGCGCTGGATCTCTTGCTCGACGACGAGATCAAACTCGTTTCGCTGCTGGGCACCGCCGGCACTGGCAAGACGCTGCTGGCGATGGCGGCGGGCATGCACAAGGTCTTCAAGGAGCAGCGCTACGAACAATTGCTCGCAGCGCGCCCGATCATTCCTCTTGGCCGCGATATCGGCTACCTCCCCGGCGACAAGGACGAGAAGCTCGCCATGTGGATGCAGCCGATCTTCGACAACGTGTCGTATTTGCTCTCGACGCGCGGCAGCCACATGGAGTACGCCGATTCGCTCACCAACGAGCAGCGCATCGACAAGCTCATCGACGAGGGCAAGCTTGTGCTCGAACCGCTGACGTACATCCGCGGCCGGTCGATCCCGCACCAGTTCATGGTCGTCGATGAAGTGCAGAACCTCACGCCGCACGAGGTGAAGACGATCGTCTCGCGCGCCGGCGAAGGGACGAAGGTCGTCGTCACCGGCGACATCAATCAGATCGACAACCCGTATCTCGATGCATCGAGCAACGGACTGGTCCACCTCATCGAACGCATGAAGAGCCACGGCATCGCGGGGCACGTCACGCTGGGCAAGACCGAGCGCAGCGAACTGGCGAGCCTCGCGGCGGAAACGCTGTGACGATGCTTGGAATCCATCTCAAAACTCCCTCTCCCTTTGGGAGAGGGTTGCGGTGAGGTCCGCAAGTCCGGCGAATGCCGTGATTGGTTCGCGCGCCTTTGAGCGCCGTTGAGCGCGCTTCGGGTGCGCTTCCGGCGCCGGTGCGCGGGGTGCTCGCCAAGGCGGGTGATCGAAACTGTTAAGATGGGTTGTCATCGTGCAGAGGACCCCTTTTACTTTGTGCGCGCATTTTGACGTGCGCGAGCACTTCGCGCGCAACCGTGACGTTTGTGCGGGCGGTTTGGCACGGCGTTTGAAAAGTAGAGAACGAACCATGAGGCGCGGAGACACGGAGACAAAGTGACACGGTCTCCTGTCTCCTGCCTCCTTGTCTCCCTCTTACCCGGGTGCCCGGAGCAGGAACGCTATGCACTTGCCAAGGAGCGCGGCGGGCGAGTGCCGCAAGACGATCGTCCGTCGAGTAAGTATGGCGCAGCTATTGTTCAAGTCCATCGCCCCACGACCGCGAGCGTCACGTTTGCGCGCGCCCTTGATCCGGCGCGTGGCATGGGTCCGCTGCTTGGGGGGTGGGCGGACCCGTGGCGAACGTGCAAGCGCTTCAGGCGCGTGGCGCGTAGCGGTGCGTGGCATGTCGCAGACTCACGATCGCAACATTTTCCAACCTGCGACGCTGTGATCCATTGCCTGCATCGCTCACGCCGACCGAACTTCAGTGAGAATGGTTGACAGACGTGAGATTGGCCTGTGCTCGCTGAGCGAACGTCCAATCTACAACTTGTTCGGGGTTTTCACGCGACTCGAGTCATCGCCACGGGTCCGCTCAAAGCAGCGGACCCATGCCACG
>CAZLDF010000392.1:0-13145 GCA_964558095.1 uncultured Isosphaeraceae bacterium
CGGCTCGGAGAGCCGTGGTACCGGGAACGGCTCGGAGAGCCGTGGTACCGAGGACGGCTCGGAGAGCCGTGGTACCGGCCGTGGTACCGGTCGAGGCACCGGGCGCTCGGCGGGCGATCTGATCGTCGCCTTTGACCTGCCAGCGGGATTTGGGTCGCTTCGATCGGCGGAGAGCCTCATTGGCCGAATCGTCCCTGTAAGAGTCACCGGCAGCGGACCGCTGCTCCTGCGCGGCGAGGCGGTCGTCGACGCGACGATCGGCGTCTAGGCGCGGGATGTTCGGAAGTCTTCCGGCCTGGCGGCCTGGGCTTCACTGTGCCCTGGGCTTCACCGTGCGGATTGGTGCGAGAGGGGGATTTTTGCTTCTCTATCTTAAAAAGAGCGCAAAGTCGTCAATTTCCCTCTTGACGTGCCCGCGGTTTCGGGTACTTTGGTAATCGAGAAGTAAGGGGTGGCCCAGCCGCAATGACTGCTGTGGTTGTGCTACCAATGTGTGGAGTCTTCGTTTCTGCGAGCCAGAGAAGGAAGATAAGAAAGGTTCCTCTCATGAAAATGAAAACTTTGTCTCTCATGGCGAGCGCTGGTGGCTCGCTGCTGCTTGCGTCAACGGCGCAAGCGGTGATCACGGGAATCTCCGTGGTCCCTGTTTCGTTTGAGCAAGGTTGGCTGGAGTCTGACGGCTCGGTTGCCGTCAACTCGTCCACGCCGACCACGGACTTGGCGCTGCATGCCAGCGTCCAGGCCGCATGGGCTGGTAGCCTCGGCGGCTACAAGACCGTTCGCCTCTATCTGGCGACTGACGATCTTGGCACGAACGTCAACGGCATCGCCGGCGACGACGTGGCCCACATCCAGTTTCTCATCATGACGATGCAGAAGGACGGCACTTCGTCCCCTCGCGGCTTCTTCAACTACCAGACCGGCGCCATCGCCAGCGGCGAAGCGAACAGCTCCGCTGCTCCGCAGCAACGCGGCGCCAATAACAACGCGCAGGGTCAGCGGGCGTATGACTCGTACCTGACCGTCGGCGGCGCCGATCAGTCGTCCAACAGCGGCGCGCCCATTGAAGGCTCTGCCGACATGTTCGACGCCGTCCGCGGACGCGTTGGTGCCGCCAACGCCATTCAGACCGGCGGCACGGGCAACGGCTTCAGCGCCGCGACCAAGATCGACTGCGAGAACTGCGGCTTCCTCGCCGTGACCGCGATCAACCCCGTGAGCTACAGCTATAACACGGCGGCCAGCTTGGCATACAACGGCGGCCTCCCGATCACCGGTCAGGGCGTGCTCGTCGGCCAGTTCACGGTCAGCTCGCTCGACGGTCTCGTCGGCACGTTCCTCGCTGTCGGCCAGGGCACCACCCAGGACGCGGCGTTCACGTTCGACTTCGCCTGGAACGTCCCCTCACCGGGCGCTCTGGCCCTTCTGGGCTTGGCGGGTGTCGCGGCACGTCGCCGTCGTCGCTCGTAATCGAACCTTCGATCTCGGAGGCTCGAACACTGCTTCAATCATCGCCGTCCTTCGGGGCGGCGATTTTCTTTCATCCCATCTTAACATCTTGAGGGAAAAGACTTTCCGCGCAAAAAACTTTCCACTTTTTTGTTGCATGGGCCGCGGGTCCGTGGTAACTTCCGCACTGAGAGAAAGAGCTGGCCGCCGTGGCCGGTCTAATTGAGAAGAGCAGAGGGAAATCCAATGAAAACTGCGAAGATCGCTTTGACGGCCGGCATCGCCGGCTCGCTGCTTCTTGCATCGTCTGCCGAAGCAGTCATCACTGGCCTTACGGCCGTCCCCGTTTCGTTCGAGCAAGGATGGCTGGAGGCTGACGGCTCGGCTGCCGTCAACACATCCACGCCGACCACGGACTTGGCGCTGCATGCCAGCGTCCAGGCTGCCTGGGCAGCATCCGCCGGGGCATACATCACCTGCCGCGTGTACATCACCGTTGATGATCAGGGCACGAACGTCAACGGCCTCGCCGGTGATGACGTGAACATGCTCGACTTCACGATCCAGACCTTCCAGGATGATGGTCTCACCGTCCCGGGCAGCGGCTTCTTCAACTACCAGACTGGTGCCATCGGCAGCGGTGAAGGGGCCAGCTCCGCTGGTCCGCAAACCCGCTCCGCCACCAACAACGCGCAGGGTCAGCGGGCCTATGACTCGTATCTGACCGTCGGCGGCGCCGATCAGTCGTCCAACAGCGGCGCACCCATTGAAGGCGCTCCGGGGGACTGGTTCGACGCCGTCCGTGGACGCGTTGGCGCCGCCAACACCGTCCAGACCGGCGGCCTGGGCAACGGCTTCAGCGCCGCGACTGGCATCGATTGCCAGAACTGCGGCTACCTCGCGATCACCGCCGTCAATGCGGTCGAGTACAGCTATAACTCCGTCGCCAGTCTCGCGGCGAACGGTGGAGCCCCGATCACCGGCTTGGGCGTGCTCGTCGGCCAGTTCACCATCGCCGCGGACGAAATCGTCTGGGGCTCGGTGCTGACCGTCGGCCAGGGCACGACACAGGATGAGAACTTCGTGTTCAGCTTCCAACACGCCATTCCCGCCCCCGGCGCTTTGGCGCTTCTGGGCCTTGCGGGCGTCACCGCCCGGCGCCGCCGCCGCTCGTGAAGCGAGCACTCGATCCCGAATCGCTTCTGACTTGATTCGAACCTGAATTCCCACCAACCTCGAGGCTTGACTGCAGCTTCTCATCGCCGTCCCGCAAGGGACGGCGTTTTTCGTTGATAGATAGGACATGGATTCAGTGTGACCACCTCGTTAAGCCCAGGCCGCCAGGCCGGACGAACGCACCCGCGGAAATCGAGCGATCACCGCTCCGAACGCCGGAAAATCCTCTTGCAGGCAGCGCGGCGGCGCGGTAGCGTACAAGCCGAGAAGAGAGTCACAGCATCGCCGCCTCCGGTCGCAGGGGCAGCGGAGAGGACACAACCCATGAAGGCATCGACGGCGGCGTCACTCGCAGTTTGCGCGGCTGGATCTCTTTTGGCCTGCAACCACGCTCACGCGGTGATCACCGGGCTGTCGCTCGTGCCCGTTTCGTTCGAGCAAGGCTGGCTGGACGTGGACGGCGGCGTGTATTCAGAAGGCAGCCCAACGACGGATGCGATCATCAACGCCAACGTTGCCGCCGCATGGGCGGCGACGGGCGGCGCGTACATGACATTCAGGCTGTACATCGACGTCGATGACGAGCTTACGGGCGTCAACGGTTTGGCGGGCGATGCCGGCATCGACCTCCGATTTCAAGAGCTCTGCGACCCGCAAGGATTCTTCAACTTCGCGCCGCCGGGCAACGCGGGATCCGCGGGGCCGCAGGTGTTCGGCTCACTGGATCCAGCGCAGGGCGCGCGTGCATTCGACTCGTACCTGACAGTCAACGGGGCGGCGGCCTTTGATGACGAGGGCGATGCGGTTGGAGCTCTCGGGACGGAATTCGACGCACTGCGCGGTGCGACAAACGGGCCAGGCGGGCTCGGCGGCGCGATGTCAATCGATTGCACGGAGTGCGGCTACTTCTCCACCTTTCCTGTGCAGCCCGTCGCGTACAGCTACAACTCGGCCACGAGCCTGGCCTACAACGGCGGCAGTCCCATATCGGGCCTGGGAGTCATGGTTGGGCAGTTCACGCTCCCCGCGGGTCATGGATTCCTCGGTAACGCGCTCGCAGTGGGCACTGGAACAACCATGGACGAGGCCTTTGCGTTTTCCGTGTCCATCGAGTGCATTCCGGCGCCGCCCGCAGCGGCGCCGTTCGTCGCTGCGGGCCTGACATTGACTGGCAGACGACGGCGAACCGAGACGTAGCCGAATGTTCGCCGTCCAGAGAGAAAGAGAGAGCCATGAAAACCAGACAACTTGCAATGATCGCGGCCGGCGGCGCGGGTTCGATTCTGTTTGCATGTGAATCGGCGCACGCCGTGATCACCGGCATCTCGCTGGTTCCGGTGTCGTTCGAGCAGGGCTGGCTCGATGAGACGGGCGGTCCGATTGTGACGGGCACATCGCCGACGTCGATCTCGCAGGATGCGCTGATGCACGCGCGCGTCGCGTCCGCGTGGACCGCGTCGGGCGCGCAGTATCGAACGGTTCGAGTGTACCTGGAGACGAGCGACGTCGGCGACGGTGTCAACGGCGCTGCCGGGAATGAGCTGAATCCTCACATTCGCCTTTTCTTCCAACCTTTGCGCGCAGACTGGACGTGGTCGGACAAGGGCTTCTTCAACTACTCGCCTTCGACTTCGCAGGACGAAGCCGGACCACAGCCCTTTATCGTCAACAACAACGCGCAGGGCCAGCGCGCGTACGACACGTACCTGACGGTCGGCACGAGCGAACAGGCGGAGGGCTTCGGCTACCCGATCGAAGGGGACCCGACGGACTTCGACGCGGTCCGCGGCAGTTCAGTGGCGACGCCAACGACGATCGGCACCGGGGAGACAGGCGGCCTCGGTGGCGCGATCGCGATCGATTGTGAGAACTGCGGTTACCTCAGCACTTTGCCGATCGCCTCGCAAACGTACAGCTACAACACCGCGGCAAGCCTGACGGCGAACGGAGGCAATCCAATCTCCGGCCAAGGCGTGCTCATCGGGCAATTCACGACGAGCAGGAATGAGTGTTTGTACTGCAATCTTCTGGCCGTCTATCCCGGCATTGGGCAGTACGAAGATTTCGAATTCAGCGCCTTCGACTACTCGTGCATTCCCACTCCGGCCGGCCTTGCCCTCTTCGGGGCAGCGGGCGGCGCGATGCGCCGCAGGCGAAGACGGACATAGCGAACTGCGAATGATCTGGTGAGCAACAGAAAGAGAAAGTGCTATGAAGATCAGACAACTCGTGATGATGACGGCAGGCGGTTCGGCGCTGTTGGCGAATGCCTCGGCGCACGCGGTAATCACCGGCCTCACGCTCGTTCCGGTGTCGTTCGAGCAGGGTTGGCTGGATGAGACCGGTGCAGTGATCTCCACCGGCAGCGGCGCGACGAGCGTCTCGCAGGATGCGATGACTCATGCGCGAGTGATCAAGGCTTGGGAGGCGACGAACAATGCCTATTGCACGGTGCGCATGTACATTCAGACGGACACTCTGACCACCGGTGTCAATGGGGTCTCGGGCCTCGATATCGATCCGCATTTCAGGTTGCGCGTGAGGACAACCCGGCCGGACCTGGTCACGCCCGGGGAGGGGTTCTTCAACTACTCGTCGATGGCGGATCACGGTGAAGCCGGCCCACAGCCGTTTCTTACTGTCAACGTCAATCAGGGACAACGTGCGTTCGATTCGTACTTCACCGCCGGCGGCGCCGATGAGGAGAGCGATGCGGGACGAGCGATCGAAGGCGACCCGACGATGTTCGACGCCCTTCGCGGCGTGTCGCACATCATCAGCGATCTGGCCACGGGCCAGACCGGCGGCTTGGGCGGCGCGCAGGAAGTCGATTGCGAGAACTGCGGGTACTTTTCCAGTGTCCCGGTTCTGCCGAAGCAATACAGCTACAGCACAGCCGCGAGCCTGGCGGCCAACGGCGGTTTGCCGATCACGGGCCAGGGCCTGATGGTCGGGCAATTCACGATTCGGCGGACCAACGCGATGTTCGCCCAGGCGCTCACGGTTGGATCCGGCACGACGATCGACGAGAACTTCTACTTCCAGGTTTTCATTCCCGCGTGCGAGGTGCCGGCGCCAAGCGCCGCGGCGGCGCTGGTTGCCGGCGGACTCTTCGCCGGCGGTCGGCGGCGCAGATGCTCGTGACCTGGCGTGAATCACAGCGCGAGCACACGTGAATAGGAAAGAGAGAGACCATGAAGATCACACAACTCGTTACGGCAGCCGGCGGCGCCGGCTCAATGTTCTTCGCAGCTTCTTCGGCGCACGCGGTGATCACCGGCATTTCGGTGGTGCCGGTGTCGTTCGAGCAGGGCTGGCTGGATGAGACGGGCGCGCCGATCTCGACCGGCACGTCGCCGACGTCGATCTCGCAGGACGCGCTGGTGCACGCGCGCGTGGCGGCGGCGTGGGTCGCATCGCACCTGCAATACCGAACCGTTCGCCTGTATCTGGAAACCAGCAACGTTGGCGACGGGGTCAACGGTGTGTCTGGACATGACATTGCGCCCCACCAAATCAACCTGCTTCTGCAAACCATTCGTGAAGACGGTAGCCCGTCGGACAAGGGCTTCTTCAACTACTCATCCGGGGCGGCGGCACAGAGCAATGCCGGCCCGCAGCCGTTCTCAGCCACAAGCACCGCGCAGGGCCAGCGTGCGTACGACTCGTACCTGACCGTCGGAACGACGGAACAGGCGATGGGCTTCGGCGCGCCCATTGAAGGCGACCCGACATTCTTCGACGCTGTGCGCGGAAGTTCCGTCACGACTCCCTCGACAATCGGAACCGGCGAGACAGGCGGCCTCAACGGCGCGAACTTCATCAACTGTCAAAACTGTGGCTATCTCAACAACACGCCGATCGCCTCCCAAGCCTACAGCTACGACACCGGGGCGAGCCTGGCCTACAACGGTGGCGTACCGATTGTTGGTCAAGGCGTGCTCGTCGGGCAATTCACATTCAATCGCA
Source organism: uncultured Isosphaeraceae bacterium (assembly GCA_964558095.1). Taxonomy (GTDB): domain Bacteria; phylum Planctomycetota; class Phycisphaerae; order Phycisphaerales; family SM1A02; genus CAZLDF01. The sequence goes on from CAZLDF010000392.1 coordinate 6,595, forward strand.
CCGACTGCCTGATCGGCCAGATGCTCGCGGTCGGCGTGGGGACCAACGTTTCGGCAGCGTGGGAATTCTCAATCGGTTTCAATCCGTCTGGTAAACCCTGCTATCCGAGTCCAGGTGCGATCGGATTGCTGGGCATCGCGGCTGCTGCGCCGCGCCGCCGGCGCCGGTGAATCATCACGCACCCGCCAGCGCCTTGCGCAGCGGGTCGAGCAGGTCGCCGAAGCGTTCGGCGCGACCGACGGACGACGTGTAGATCGGCTTGTCCACCTGGTGCATGCTCATCGTGCGCACCTGCCGGCGCTCCTTGTAGAACGCCAGACACTGCTCGTCCCAGGGAAGACCGATGAAGTCGATGATCTGGCGGCTGATGCGCTCCTGGTCGGCGACGAGCTCCTCGTACTGCACTGTGAGAATCGGAATTTCCAACTCCTGCTTCCAGTGCTCCATCAAAGCCATGTGCGCGCGGTAGTGAAATCCCAGCGTTTCGAGGCTGCGCGTGAAGCCCGGATGGTTGCGCGAAAACTGTCGCGAGAAACACGCGATGCAGTTGTCGATCGGGTCGCGCTTGAGGTGGATGATGTGCGCGCCGGGGAAGAGTGTCGCGATCAGGCCGACCGTCACGTCATTTCCCAGGCACTTATCGACAATGCGAGTTTTGTCCGGCCCGGCGAGCGCTTGAACCGCGGAAAGATACTCGGCGCTGAGCGCCTCGACGTCGCTTCGGTCGAGGTCGCGCGCCGATTGCGGCACGGGCAAGGTGGAGCCGATCTTCAGCGAGAGATTCTGAAATGTTTGAGGCAGAAGGTGGCACAATTCGCCGCCTCCGAACGCCTGCGGGTGCGCGTGGATGATCTGCTCGGTCAGCGTGGTGCCGCTGCGCGGCATGCCGATGATGAACACGGGCACACTCGACGGCGGGACGGGCTTGGGAGCGATCGCCACGAACTGGCGCGTGAACACCTCGCGAAGCTGCTGATGCTGCGCCAGCGTCTGCTGCGGATCGTACATGCTCGGCGTGAGTTGATTGCCCGTGATGTAGGATTCCATGGCCGGGCGATAGTCGCCGCGGCCTTCCAGAAGTTGGCCGAGCGTGAAGTAGAGCGACGAGCGCGAGAGATGATCGAGGTTTGGATCGTTGAGATGGCGCGAGACGACTTCGATGCCTCGATCGAACTGCTTGAGTTCGCGGCAGATGCGGCCGAAGGCCGCGGCGACGGCGTTGTCCTCTTTGCCGCGCTTCACGTAGCCTTCCAGCAGCGCAAGCGCTCGGTCGAGCTTTTTCTCGCGGAACATGACCTCAGCGCGGCCGACGACGGCGCTGGAGTCTTCGTGATTGAGTCGCTGGGCGCGCTCGTAGCACAGCGCCGCCTTGCGCAGGTCGCCGCTGTAAAGCCATATCTGCCCGGCGATCGCCAGGTAATAGTGATTGCGAGGCGCCAGCGCCATCGCCCGTTCGATCAGTGGCTGCGCTTCGACGTGCCGTCCCTGCTGATGCAGGATGTAGGCGAGCATCGAGACGGCCTCGTGATCGCGAGAATCAACTTCGACGGCCTGGCGCGCCTGCTCCTCCGCGCGCGGCAGATTGCCCTCATTCATGTACTTGAGCGCGTGCCCCGCGGGATTTCGGACGATCTTGTGCTGGTGCATGCGGCGATGAAAGGCTGGTGGCGGTCCAAGGAAATCAGAGTGCGGGCGAAACCGCCGATTCTAGCCGCCAGCCCTCGTCTGTTCGGTCCTCCGAATCACGATTCTGCAATCAGGGGTGGCGCTTTCGCCTCGGAATCCGCAGTTGAAGAGGGAAGCCGCTCGGTCTGTGGTAGGCGCCGCGGCGGGCGGTTTCGAGCAAGGAGTCGGCTCTTTTCTATTGCACCGGCCTTCGACTTGCTGGACAATGGCAATCCGATGCAGGCGAGGGGAGGATTGGTTTGGGGGCTGATTGAACAGTGCGGCGACGGGTCGGGGAAACCCCGGGGCCTGTGGAAGGGATTGGTGCTCGAATGCCCAAGCGATCGATCGGAGCCATCGCGCCGGTGCGTGGTGATTGTGTGCGGCTTGCCGCGCGCGTGCTGATTGTGGCCGCGTTGCTGGTCGCGGCGGCCTCGCGCGCCCACGCCGGCGGCACGCCGCTGACCACCGAGCGCGTCGCGTTGGGTCTCGCCCGGCCGGTGTTCGTCACCCACGCGCCGTGCGACTATGACCGCGTCTTCATTGTCGAGTCGCGAAGCGGCTCGACGGGGCGAATCCGCATCCTCGACATCACGCAGGATCCGCCGGTGCTGCTGGGAACGCCGTTCCTGTCGATCAGCAACGTGGCGACTGGAAACGAACAGGGCCTGCTCGGCCTGGCGTTTCACCCTGACTATTTGATCAACGGCTACTTCTATGTGAACTACACCCGCGCCGCCGACGGCGCGACCGTCATCGCACGCTACACCGTCTCCGGCAGTCCCTTCACGTCGGACATTGCTGATCCGGGCAGCGCGACGACGATCATGACCATCTCCCAGCCCTTCACGAACCACAACGGCGGCTGGATCGAATTCGGACCGGATGGATACCTTTACATCGCAACAGGCGACGGCGGCAGCTCGTGCGATCCGTCCCAGCGCGCGCAGAATCTGAATCTCCTCTACGGAAAACTGCTGCGCATCGACGTCGATGGCGGCTCGCCCTATGCGATCCCGCCGAGCAATCCGTTCGCGGGCGGCGGCGGACTGGGCGAAATCTGGGCCAATGGATTGCGAAATCCGTGGCGATGTGCGTTCGACAGCGAGACCGGCGACCTCTACATCGCCGACGTCGGGCAATTCGCCATCGAGGAAATCAACTTCCAATCCGCCACGAGCATCGGCGGCGAGAACTACGGCTGGGACTGCATGGAGGGAACCGCATGCTCGTCCGCGAGCAGCGGATGCGGGGCCAGCGGCTGCACGTGCATGGACGGCGCGCTTACCTACCCGTTCCACGAATTCGACCACAACGCCGGTGGCTGCTCAATCACGGGCGGCGTGGTCTATCGCGGCGGCGCGATCCCCGACCTGCGCGGAACCTACTTCTTCGCCGACCATTGCTCGAATCAAATCTGGTCGTTGCGTTACGAGAACGAGGTGCTTTCCGAATTCGAAGATCGCACAGCGGAACTCGATCCCGCCGGCGCCATCGCCATCACCAGCATTTCAAGCTTCGGCGAAGACATGAACGGCGAGGTCTATATCTGCGATCTCAACGGCGAAGTCTTCAGGATTATCCCGAGCGGCGTCGATCCGGCGGACGAGACCTGCCCCGCCGACCTCAACGGGAATGGGGTCGTCGATATTGACGACTTGTTCCAGATGATCTCCATATACGGCCTGCCCGGCTTTCCGATTGCCGATTTCAACGAGTCGTGTTACGTGGACACGTTCGACTTCGCGGCGCTGCTCGAGCGCTTCGGCCAGACATGCCCGACCGACCCCATTACGCCCGGCACGGAAGTCTTCGACGAAACGATCGCGGTTGACGTGACGAACGACGCGGCCGCGGCGCTTGGACTGGTCGTCACTGATCTGTACGCAACAGGATCGGCAGTGACGGCCGGCTCGACGCTCATGCTGGTCGAAACAGTGGGCGGCCTCTTCCCGGGCGGCGGAATGTCCTTTCACGAGCACGCGCTCGGAACTGTCTTCCCACCCGACCCGGACTTGATCCCAGGCTCGCCAAGTCTGGCGTACGACACGTTCGTCACGATGGCGATCGATGCCGAAGACGGGACGTTCGAGATTCTCTCGTCCGGCGTCGGGGTTTCACCCAACGCGATCTTCGGCAACTGGTTCGCCAGGCCGCCTTCGAGCAAGCGCGATGCGGTGGACATCAGCGCGCTGACGGGCATGCCGAACCAGCACGGCGTGCGCATCGCGCGCATCGCGTTCGACTCGTATCCGATTGCCGGCGTTTCCTATTCGGGCTCAGTGCGCCTGTTCACCGAAGGAGGCGACGGCATGGGCCTTATCGCGCCCGTTTCGTTCAGCGCCTCGGTGGGGGCGTGCAGCCTCGGAGAAGGCGCCTGTCAGGAAGTGACCGAGACGGGTTGCAACGCGGCTGGCGGCAAATACACAGGCGACGGCGTCTCGTGCAGCAGCATTAGCCAATCCGGCGCGTGCTGCATGTCCAATGGCTCGTGCTTCGAGCTTTCGCCGGACGATTGCGCCGACGACGCCGGACTGTTCCAGGGCGACGGCACGACATGCGCACAGATCAGCTGCGCCGCCGGCATGGTTCTGGCGGAGCAGAAAATCAGCGACACGCAGGGGAATTTCCTCGGCGTGTTGGATAATGACGACATCTTCGGCAGCGCAGTCGCGCGAATCGGAGATCTCGACGGCGACGGCGTCGCTGATCTGGCGGTCGGCGCCTACGGCGACGACGACGGAGCCGCCAACTCCGGCGCGGTGTGGATCCTGTTTCTCAACGACGACGGCACGGTTGCCGCCCAGCAGAAGATCAGCGCGACTGAGGGCGGTTTCGCCGGCGTGATCGGCGCCAATGACAATTTCGGCATCGGCGTGTGCAGCCTGGGCGACCTGGATGGCGACAACGTCATTGATCTGGCCGTTGGTGCTGCTGGAGCGGCCAACGGCACGGTTTGGATCCTCTTCATGAACACCGATGGGACAGTCAAGGACCAACAGGAGATCACGGAATCGGTCGGTGGATTCACAGGTGATCTTGACGTCGGCGACTTTTTTGGCGCCAGCGTTGCCTCGCTCGGCGACGTGAATGGGGACGGGAACACCGATCTCGCGGTCGGCGCTGTCGGCGACAGCGACGCCGGCAATCCGCGCGGAGCAGTATGGATTCTCTTCTTGGACTCCGACGGAACAACTCTGTCGCATCAGAAAATCAGCGCCACGGCCGGCGGTTTCGGCGGCGCGCTCGATGAATTCGATTACTTCGGCAACGGCGTCTGCGGCGTCGGCGACCTTGACGGCGACGGCACGGTGGATCTCGCCGTCGGCGCGGCGCGCGACGACGACGGCGGCGCTGAGCGCGGCGCAGTCTGGATCCTGTTCCTGAACAGTGCAGGAATGGTTCAGTCGCATCAGAAAATCAGCAGCACAGCAGGAGGTTTCGCCGGTCCCCTTGGCAACAACGGCCGATTTGGATGGTCCGTCGGATTCCTCGGCGATCTCGACGGCGATTCGATCGGCGACATGGCCGCTGGTGCCGTGAATCCAGGCGGCGACGGTGATTTGTGGATCCTTTTCTTGAACACCGATGGCACCGTGAAATCTCACCGCAAGATCGGCGAAGGCCTGGGTGGTTTCGGCGGTATGCTTCCCCCCTTCGGCCTCTTTGGCATTGCCGTGAGCGCTCTTGGTGATATTGATGGCGACCGGCGACTCGAAATCGCAGTCGGTGCTGCGTTTGACGACGACGGCGGCGTCAATCGCGGCGCGGTCTGGATTCTCTTCCTTGAGGGCTCATCCAACATCGAATTCGACGACCCGCAAATCTTCGACGCCGCCGGCGAGCCGCGCATTGCAGCCGTCGGCAACATGGACGGCTCCGGCGCTCCCTTCGGCCCGCCGCAGATCTTCAACGACGTGCTCGCGGTCATCCCTGATCCCAATCCGCTTCTCGACGGCAAGATCGAAATCTTCGTCAACCAGGGCCTCGACGTCGATGACACGTGGCTGGGCCTGCAATCGGCGCTGCAAGTCACCGTCGGCGCCAATCCCAGCGGCGCGGCGCTGGGCCACTTCAACGGCGACGGTTTTCTCGACATCGCCGTCAGCAATGCGCAGGACGGCACCGTGTCGATTCTCCTTCACAACGGCGCGGGGCCGCTCGGTTTCACGCCTTCCGACGAAATCACGGGCTTGACGAATCCGACTGCGATCACCGCTGCGGATTTCGACGACGACGGCTTCTGGGACCTCGCCGTCACCGACGCCGCCACCAATCAGGTCGTCTTCTTCCAGAATCAAGCGTCGCTGCTTCAGCGCGGCAACACCGCGTTTCTGCCTGTTCTGTCGCTGGGTACGCCCAACGGGCCGGCCGCGATCGAGCCGGAGGACCTCGACAACGACAAGGACCTGGATGTGGTGGTGATCGCCGTCGGCGCGGGTCAGGCGCGCGCGTTCCGCAACGACACGCTCGCGCGTTCGCGCGGTCCGGGACTGAACTTCGTGATCGCCGCGACCATCAATGTCGGGACGGATCCCGTCGATCTGGCGCTTGGCGACATCGACGGCAACGGCTTCGCAGACATCATTACCGCCAACAGCACCGAGTCCAAGATCGCGATCGTCGCCAACAACGGCGCGATGTCGTTCGGTTCCGCGGTGAAGTTCCCCGTGGGCGCCAATCCCGTGTCGGTCGATGTCGATTCCTTCGACGGCGACGGCAACATCGACATCGCCGTCGTCGCCAACGACGAGGAGATCGGGCCCGCGGTTCAGATTCTGCGAAATCAGCGAGGCGAAGACATCGAGCTGCAGCTCGCGCCGCCGGTGTCGTATGAAGTCGGCGACGAGGTCAATCCCAACTCCGTTGTCGCCGTCGATCTCGAC
>CAZLDF010000393.1:0-3131 GCA_964558095.1 uncultured Isosphaeraceae bacterium
GCCTTCGACGTCGGAGACGAGTTCGGGAGCGTCGTCGCCGACGACGTCGGCGATCTTGAATGCGTTGCGGTGCGCGTTGAGGTTCTTGATGCGGTGTTTTTGCGTAACGCGGAAGACGCCTTCGGGGTTCTGACGCACGAAGACGATTTCGGGCGGCGCGCCGGCGTAGATGAGGTCCAGCTTGCCGTCGGAGTCGAAGTCGTGCGCGAGCATCGCGGTGATCTGGTGCGTGACGGAGACGAGTTCGCGGCGGAATCGCCAGTGTTCAGGAAATTCGTTCACGCGGGAGGGAGCGCGCAGCTCGTCGTCGGGTGTTGCGCCGGGCTTCTGATAGTGCAGCTCGATGCGGCTGGCGAAGTTGTTGGCGACGACGAGATCGAGGCGGTTGTCGGCGTTGAAGTCGGCGACGATGAACGGGCCGGCGCGCCGACCCACCTTGATGATCTCCAGATTCTCGAAGCCGAAGTATTCCGCCAGATCGTCCTGGGACGCGGCGGGAGCGGCGGCGAGGCCGAGCAGGGCGAGGCAGGCGAGCAGGCGGAACCGCGGGTGCATCATGGTGAACTACTCCAGCTTCAGCGATCGAATGTGCGGGGCGAAGGGCCCCATTCGGTGTTCTCTATCGAGTCTTTGGCCTCGGTGGCCGAAGAATCGAGGGGTCACAGGCGGGAGGCTTATGCCGCCGTGAGGGTTGACTTACGGGCGAGACGCCCGTGCCACCGACTGAGTGGGCTGACTCACGGGCGGGACGCCCGTGCCACTGTGGAGCCCTGCCACTGTGGCGCATGGTCGGGCCGGCGGCGTCATCCTATACTGGCGGACTTCGAGAATGGGACCCTGTTCGAGGTGATTCGATGAAGAATTTGCGAAGCGGGATGGCGTGGATGTGCATGGCGGGCGTGGCGCTGCTGGCCTCGGTTGCCGGCGCCGATGTCATCAAGCTCAAGAGCGGCGCGGTCCTCCAGGGAGACATCCTCAAGCGCAGCGATCAGAAGGTCTGGCTTGATGTCGGGCCGGACGTGCTCGAATTCAGCATGGACGACGTCGATTCCGTCGAATCGACCGAGGCGCTCGAAGCGGTCGAAGTGAAGCGCGACACGCTTTTTCGCACGGCGATGAACCTGCCGGAGCTTCCGCCGAAGGAGCAGGCCAAGCGCATCGGCGCGGCGGTGATCAAGGTTTCGACGCCGGCGGGCCTCGGCTCGGGCGTCATCATCAATCCCGAAGGCTACGCCATCACCAACGCCCACGTCATCCAGGGCGAAACCAACCTGCGCGCGACGGTGTGGTTCCCCCAGTCCGACGGCACGCTGAAGCGCGAAGTGATCGAGGACATCGAGATTATCGCCGTGAACAACCACATCGACCTCGCTCTGCTGAAGATCGCCCACCCGGACGAGAAGGACTTCGACTTCGCGCCGATCGAGCAGGACCAGCAGATCGAAATCGGCCAGAGCGTCTTCGCCATCGGCAACCCGCTGGGGCTGGAGCGCACGCTCAGCCAGGGCGTGGTTTCGACGACTTCGCGCGGCTTCGACGGGCTGGCGTACATTCAGACCGACGCGGCGATCAACCCCGGCAACTCCGGCGGGCCGCTGTTCAACACGCGAGGCGAGGTCATCGGCATCACCAACATGGGCATCCTCGGCGGCGAGGCGCTGGGCTTCGCGATTCCCGCACGATACGTCAAAGACTTCATCCGCAACCGCGAAGCCTTCGCCTTCGACAAAGACAACCCCAATTCGGGCCACAACTATCAAAAACCCCCGCCGCGGCAGAAATTCGGCGTCGCGCCGCAACTTCGCGACGGCACGAGCGAACAAACGCCCGGCTGATTCCCAATGAACCAGCGAACGCGCGGGGCCGCGAACGCGGCCCTTCCCTTTCGACACAGGAACCCAATCATCATGCTTCGCCTCCATCACCTGCTCACCGTCTGCACGACCGTCAGTCTGCTCAGCGGCGCCGCGCTCGCGCAGCACCGGATAGAGAACCTCGCGCCCGAGAACACCGTGCTCATCGCCGGCGCCCGCAACGTCGAGGCGTCCATGCAGCGCGTCAAGCGCACCAGCCTGTGGGAACTCTGGCAGAGCAAGGAGCTTGTTGATCTCCGCCGCGAGGCGATGGAGGAAATGGACGAATCGCTCACCAAGCTCCTTGAAGAGCTCGGCGTCGAGGAGGATTCGCTGAAGCATCCGACCGGCCCCGTGGGCTTTGCCGTGTTCACCGTCACCGACGAGGAAGTGGGCGGAGCGCCGAGCATCGGCATTCTCGCGACCGCTGACTACGGCGAGAACGCCGAGAAGACCGCCGAGCTGCTCAAAGCCGCGCTCGAAAAGGCGGAGGAAGACATCGAACTCAAGTATGAAGAGGACGAACTGCTGGGCCACCCGCTGTGGTCGATCACCGTCCCCGAGCCCGACGACGAGGACGCGGCGGAAGAAGACGACGACATGTTCGGCGGCGGGATGGGCGGCATGCCGGGCATGGGGCCGGACGTCTCACAACTCATCGGCGACCTCGACACCGTTCACGTCGTGCGCGTCGAGAATTCGTTCCTCTTCTCCACCGATCTCGCCTCTCTGCGCTCCGCCGTCGAGACCATCGACGACGGCGGCGAGCGCGCGTTCGCGGCTCGCGATGACTTCCGCACGGTGATGGATCAGATCGGCCCCGACAACGAGGCCTACGTCGTCCTGCTGACGCGCGACCTCGCCGAACTCGTCAACGCAGTCGATCCGATGAACATGACCATGATGATGGCGGGGCCGATGCTGGGCGGCGTGATCGGCGAGATCGATGGCGTGGGCATGGGCGTTCGCGTCGATGGGCCCGAGGCCATGCTCCAGCAGAACGTCTTCATTTCCATGCCGCATGGCAAGGCGGGACTTTCAAGCCTGATCACCAGCGCCTCGCCCGTCGGCAAGCTGCCTGCGTTCGTCAGCCCCGACGCCATCAGCGTTACCCGCATCAATGTTAATTACAAGACGGTCGTGCCCACGGTGCGCACGATCATGCAGGGGATGCCGCCGATCATCCCGCCCGACCAGTTGGAGCAGACGCTCCAGATCGCGAATCGGTTTCTCTCGGCGCTCGGGACCGAGACGTACATCGTCAGCAGTTTGAAGCGA
>CAZLDF010000394.1:0-2839 GCA_964558095.1 uncultured Isosphaeraceae bacterium
GCGAATGTCCATTTCGCCCTGGCGGTCGGCCGCGGCGGACTCGACAAGCAGCGCGTCGATCTGCAGCGCGTACGCATCGAGAACGTCGGCGACATCGCCGGCGGGAAGTTCGTGCAGCTCGCCCCCTTCCGCGCGAGCGTCTTCCACCAGCGCGATCACATCGACCCCGTCGCCCGCGTATTCCTCGAAGCTCGCGCGGTTCCGCCGCGGATGCAGAAGCACTTCCCGCCGAAGGTCGCGCACGGCGAGCGCGAACGCGGCGTCCTGTTCCGCCAGCAGCAGGCTGTGCGTGCCTTCAAGAAGATTCTCAACCAGCGCATCGGCGGTCGGCCACGCATCGACATAGGCGTGCATCACCTTGACGCGAAGCGCATCGAGCTCTTCGGGCTTTAGCCGCGCTCGACCGGCGTAGGCGTCGAGCACCTGCCGCCGGCCCGCCGCTTCCGCAGCGCGATCGGTCGCGTTGACCAGCTCCGTCAGCCCGGCGTTGTAGTCGCGAAAGAGCATCTCGAACACCTGCCGCTGTTCGCGGCTGGGCGCGATGCGATCGAGCAACTCGGAAAACTGCGGCCGCGTGATGACCGGCTGCACGAAGTCCGCCGCCTGCTCGGATTGAGCGCTCGCCGGCGAGGCCCCGACGAACAGCACAACGAGCATCGCGGCGAAGGCGAGAAGGATCGGCGCGGCTGCTCTCCTGCTCCCCCTCCCGTCGGGAGAGGGCTGGGGCGAGGGCCGAACGTCAGGCAGCCTGACCCGAATCCCGCCCCAGTTCAGCTTCTTCATTTTCATGGTCAGGAAATTTCTAAGTGCTTGCCACAGCAGATGTTACGGACCGATGCGGCGATCGCCGCAGGCGATGCGATGGAATGCTCCCCATCGGACATTCTCCCATTGCTTGAACGCGATTCCAAGCAAAATGTTGCGGGGAGTGACGGACCGACCCCCCTTGAAGCGGTCGAGCCCTTGCCCCGCTCCTCAGAGGCCGTCGGCCAAACTGCTGATGTCATAGATGATGATCGAATGCGGCACATCGATGAAGCGCCGGAAGGGGCGACCGTAGGACCGGTGCCAGGTCGCCGTGATCGCGAAGTAGCGGCCGCATGGCGACGCTGAGAAATTCTGAGCCACCCACCCATTGGTCATCTTGAGGCTTGCGAGCCAGCGCTCTTGCTGCAAGTCGTAGATGAGCACCTCGTTCGGCCGGAAGCAAGCTGCAAACAGGTAGCGGCCAGAAGGGTCGAAACTGATATCGCGAATCGAGAAGTCTTTGTCCCGAACCGGGATGTCCGTGATGAACTCGCCGGTGAGCGCATTGACTTGCCGAATTGTGTCATACCCGACAATCGCAAAGAGAGATTGATCATCAGCCACTGCCGCGCTGATCGACGACGAATCGCCCGGGAAGTCGTACATCACGTCTGCACCGGCCTCAGATCCAACGCGATGCGCACGGATCGTGTATCTCCCCGCGTCTCGCACCTCCGCAAGAGTAGGCAGTGTCAGGATGAGAGGGGTATCTGACCCTGCCGCGAGTAGAAAGTGCCGGTTCTCGATCATGCTCCCGCCTTGGTACCCCTCATCCACGAGCTCTTCCACCTGCGACCCGGTTTCGAGATCGGTTCGAACGAGATGGGCGCGGCCAAGCTGGCGTCGACCACCGAGGATCGCCATGAATTCCTGTGAATTTGGGGGAAAACCCAGGAGTTCCCTGAGGTATGCCGATGGCTGCGCGTCCTCAGCGTAGGAGCCCACGCCCTGCAGATCACCAGTCTGCGCATGCATGACGACGAAGGGCGAATCCTCCCAGCCACGTCCGTGCAGCAACAGACCCTGCCCGTCGGGCGTGAGCAGCATCTGTCGCGAGATCCAGCCGTTCTCTCCAACGATGCGAAGTGTCCGACCCGTGCGAGGATCGATGGCGCGAATCCGATCAATGTGAAAGAGATGGAACTGCATACTCTGCGATTCCCGGTTCACGATGAGCGCTGCGAGCCACTCCCACCGCCAGTCGAACCACCTGGTGACTGGTCCATACCTCGGCACTTTCGCGAACCACATGCTGGCGAGCACGGCCAGCAGGACGAGCGTCGGCCCGCACGATGTCAGTAATCGCGATCGCAGCGAACGGCCCGTCACCGGCGCGCGATCGGCAAACTTCGCGCCACATTCCGGGCATCTCGGATTATCGCCCATCGCTCGCCAGCGTTCTCGTGGGCTTGGACGAGTGACATGCGCGGCAAGGTGATAGTTGCACTTGCGACAATACGGCTCGCCTGCAGAACGGGGACGCTTGAAGATTCGCCACAATAGAACGAGCGACGTGATAGCCGAAATGACGCAAACTGTGGAAAGGACTTCGGGCCAATACCGTACGAAAGTGTCCCAAACGTCGATCGTGAGAATTCGATGATTCACGTACAGCGTGTCGCCATCAGCGGAGAACACCATGTTCTGAATCACGGGCGCATCTCCGAATTGAAGATGGTGAATCGGCTCGATCGTCGGAAGCGAGGCCTCGGAGGGAACCGCCTCTTGTGCAAGCGCCGTCGGTGCACCGACGTACACCGCGAAAGCGGCGCCCAAGTCAGCAGCGCATCGATGCCGTCGATTCATCCTGCCGTGCCCATCGCCTGCACTCGTAGCTCCCAAGCCGCAGATTCTATCCCATGCTGCGACCCGTGAGATTCCGACCACTCGCCGGACCAGGGCAAGCGCATTCTCCGAATCGCAGCCGCAGATGAACGCCGATCAACGCGGATAAAGCCCGCGAAATCGACACTGGAGGATACGGTGTCAGCCGAGGATACGGTGTCAGGAACCGTTGTTTTTGACGCGAGTG
>CAZLDF010000395.1:0-2975 GCA_964558095.1 uncultured Isosphaeraceae bacterium
GTGGTACGACGGCACGCAGCACCCCTGGGAGTTCAAGCGCGTCTGGCACATCGAGCCCTCGCTCGCCGATCCCGACACCGCCTACGCGGGCGTCGAAGATGCAGCGATCTTCCGCACCACCGACGGCGGGACGACCTGGCACGAACTCGCCGGCCTCCGCGGCCACGGCACCGGGCCGCAATGGTCCCCAGGCGCCGGCGGAATGGGCCTGCACACAATCCTCATCGACCCCAAGAACCCCAAGCGCATCTACATCGCCATCTCCGCAGCGGGCTGCTTCCGCACCGACGACGGCGGCAATACCTGGAAACCTATCAACAAGGGACTCAAATCGCAATACATTCCCGATCCGAACGCTGAGGTCGGCCACTGTGTTCACCGCATCGCGCTGCACCCGTCGAAGCCCAACACGCTCTACATGCAGAAGCATTGGGACGTCATGCGCTCCGACGATGCCGGCGACACCTGGCGCGAAGTCAGCGGCAACCTGCCCACCGACTTCGGCTTTCCGATCGATGTCCACGCGCAAGAGCCTGAAACGATTTACGTCGTGCCGATCAAGAGCGACTCGGAACACTTCCCGCCTGATGGCAAGCTGCGCGTCTATCGCAGCAAGACCGGCGGCCAGGACGACAAGGGTTGGGAAGCCTTGACGAAGGGCCTGCCGCAGCAGGATTGCTACGTCAACGTGCTGCGCGAGGCGATGTGCGTGGACAACCTCGACCCCTGCGGCATCTACTTCGGCACAACGGGGGGGCAGGTGTACGCCTCATCCAACGGCGGCGACAGTTGGACGCCGATCGTGCGCGACTTGCCGGCGGTGTTGAGCGTTGAAGTTCAGGCGGTGTGACGAGCAATCGCGTGTACGATGCGACGCATGGACGAACGCCCACCGCATCGAATTCCCAACGGTGAACGCGCGGTCGTTGAGATCGAGAAACTCCGCGATTACTGCCTGAGCCCAACGCATTTTCGCGGCCGGCACAAGGCGAAGGTCTTTCTAGCGAGGTTGGGCTTGACAGCCGACGATGCGAAATGGCTGCAAGATCGACTGCTGCAGGCAGTCCGCCAAACGCGGGCGCAAATCGGCGAAAAGGATCGCTTCGGCCAGCGGTACCTGATAGACTTTGAGGCAATGACGGACGCGGGTTCCGCAGTGATCCGCAGCAGTTGGATCATGCTTACCAACGAGGACTTTCCGCGATTGACCAGTTGCTACGTGCGATGAGAACGGACGGCGAACATGGCGATTGATCCCATCCAACTTCTGGATGTCGTGGCGCTCACAGCGGACCGGCCCGAGAAGCGACTGGTGCGCGGCCAGGTCGGCACCGTGGTCGAGCGCCTCGCGCCCGGTGTGTACGAGGTGGAGTTCTCGGATGATGCTGGCCGCACGTACGCCATGGCGTCGCTCCCGGCAGATGAATTGTTGGTGCTGCGATACCGGCCCCTGAAGGTGGCGTAAACTCAATTCGTTCCTGCACATGCCACGGGAGCGTAAGACGTCATTCCCTGACCGCGTGTTCAACGGCGTATCGGTGGCTCTGACCGTTCTGCTTGGTCTGGCGTTCACTTCGGCAGGCGTAACGCTTTCACTGCGGCCGATTGCACAGATCGGGCGCATCGCCAACCTGCTCGTTGCGGACATCTTCCTCACGCTCGGCATCACATCGCTCGTCGGCGTTCTCGCATGGTGCTTTCCGCGAGCGCCTCTTCTACGCGCGCTGGCGGATAACATGTTCAAGAAGCTCTGCGTGCTGGCGATCGTCCTCGCGATCGTCTGTTATGTCGTGTTGATCTTCATGTAATCAGGAACGGCTCGACCTTGCAGAGCGGGCAGCATCCTCTGGGCGGCGAACTCTTCAACCTCGTGTCGTTGATTCGTTATTCCGCCGCGGCGCTCAGCAACGCGCTGTCCGCCCGATTCCGCGCCTGCGCGATCTCCTCCGCTGACATCTTTCTCGCCAGCGCATCGCGCTGCTCGCTCGCGAGAGCATTGCCTTGTGCCGCGCTCAGGCTATACAGCGCATAGGCCGCGACAGAGTCCTGCTCGACGCCGCGCCCGTGCTCGTAGAGCATGCCGAGCCTGTGCTGCGCCGCTGCCGATCCCTGGTCGGCCGCGAGTTGCAGCCACTTCGCCGCCTGCGTGAAGTCCTTCTCCACGCCGCGGCCTCGCAGGTACAGCAATCCCAAGTTCGTCTGCGCCGCGGCGAGTCCCTGATCGGCCGCGAGCCGCCACCAACTCGCCGCCTCCGCGTCGTCCTGCATCACGCCCTTGCCGTTGAAGTGCAACCATCCCAGCGTGAACTGCGACTGCGCGACGCCCTGCTCCGCAGCCTTTCGCGCCCACTCCGCCGCGCGCGTGAAATCCTGCTCGACGCCCTTGCCCTCGACGTACATCAAGCTCAAATTGTTCTGCGCCGCGGCGTGGCCCTGCCCGGCTGCGAGCTCGGTCCACTTCGCCGCCTCGCGATCATCCTGCGCCACGCCCATCGCCTGTTGATGCATCAGACCCAGCAGATACTGAGCCGCGGCGTCGCCCTTGTTCGCCGCTTCATGCAGCAGTTCGCGCGCGCGATCGAAGTCCCGCGGCGTCGAATCGCCCAGCATGTACATCACCCCAAGGTTGTTCTGCGCACGCGCATAACCCTGCTCCGCGGCGAGCGCGTACCACTTCGCCGCTTCCTGATGATCGCGCTCGACGCCTTTGCCTTCGTAATACATCAAACCAAGATTGTTCTGCGCCGCGGCGTACCCCTGCTCGGCGGCCAGGCGATACCACGTCGCCGCCGCCGCGTCGTCCTGCTCGACGCCCTGGCCCTGCTCGTGCATCACGCCCATCAGGAACTGTGCGTGCGCATCGCCGCGATCCGCAAGCGGCTGCCAGTGCGACGCAGCAGCGTCAAACTCGCCGCGGTCGTACGCGGTCCCCCCCGCCCGCATGTTGCGCCCCGGGGGGGGGGGGGGGGGGGGGG
>CAZLDF010000396.1:0-2806 GCA_964558095.1 uncultured Isosphaeraceae bacterium
TCCGCGACGTAAGAAAGATAGGCCTCAACCGAGTCGCGATCCGTCGCCTGCCAGGTGATTTGAATCTTGCTGTAATACGCGTACTTCTGATCCAATTCAAAGGCCAGGGCGCGAATTCGCTCCGTCCAGGCCGTCGCCGCCCCGTTCGCGACGAACATATACCCGCTGAAAACCAGCATTTCCGGTCGATCGGGGTCCTGAAAGACAATTGTCCGCCATTCATACTCGCCCACGGGCATCCTCACCGTGCTCGTGGGAAGCCCGGTGAACGGGTCGGCGACTCGCGCCAGCACGTAGCGCTCGCCGCTGTGATGCGTGTATTGGGCGTCCTCGAACCAGCCGGATTCGTCCACGTTCAGCACGTCATGCCGCGCCAAACCCTGCTGGACGAGCCCGCCGGCGAGAAAACACCGGTCGGGCACGTGCGGCACGGCGTCCAGCATGTCGGTGTAGTACGTCAGATGCACGTGCAGGGCGATCAAGCGACCGTCGATCTCGCGGCCGTAGAGCCGATCGAAATACAGCTTCGTCCCCAGTTCCTCCACCGTCGCTTCATCGAGCTTGGCGCCTTCCTGCAATCGCTCCCAGGGGCCGAGCGCCGTGGGAATCGTGGAGAAGTTGCTTCGCATGTCCACGCGCAGCTTCTTCAGATGAACGTTGAGCTGTTTCACGCCCACCGAAAAGCCCAACCCAGACGCCATCAACGTGGTCAGCGCGACCAGCAGCGCCCACTTGGCGCGGCGATCGAACAGGCGCACTTCGCCCAGCGGCGGGGATGAAGGCTGCGGCTTGGTCGCCGGCGGCGCGCCTTCGACCACGACTCGCTTCAGAATCCACATGAACCCCAGATAGATCAGGAACGCCGGCACGAGCCACACCAGACCGATGAAGTGGTGAAAGTCCCCGGTCGCGAAGTCCGCGTTCACGAGGCTGAGCAGCGCGAGCGTACAGACGCGAAGAATGTTGACGAACACGGCGGTCGGCAGCGCCAGGAGCACCAGGATGGTGCGCTGCCAGAAGCGCCTCAATCCCGTGTACGCCATCGCGACGCCCAGCGCCAGGAACGCCATGAGCATTCGCATGCCGGAGCACGCCTCGGCGATGTTCAGCGGCCTGACCTCGCCGCCGTAGGAAATGTAAATCGTGTTTCCCTTGAGTTCGGCGTCGAATCCGAGAATGCGAAGCGCCACGTGCGAACCGACCGCAGTGATGTCCTGCAGCTTGAAGGTGATGCCGTTCATGAACCGGTCGGAAATCGACTGGCCGAAGATCGCCAGGTAAGCCAGCGGAAACAGGAGCAGAAGCAGCGCTCGCGTGCCGGTGAAAAGCCAGACGATGCCCAGCAGCGTCAGCATAACGCCCGCGCCCATCAGGTTGTGATGCCGCAGCACGGGCGGCCCAAGCCAGCACAGGACGTACCACGCCATGCCCGCGACGATCGGGCCAAGCCCCAGCCAGTTCGTGTGAAACGGCCGAGCAAGCAGCTTCTGCCGATTGAGCCAGACGAAGTAGCCGGCGATGAGCGGAATGACGAGCGTGTGCCCCCAATCGGCGGGTTCAGCGAACGCCCAGCGGGCCTGGCGGCTGAAGAATTCCCAGAAGAGCACGACAAGGGCGGCGGTGATGAGCAGCGCGCCGATGGCCGCCCGACGCATGTGGTCAGGCGCGACGATCGCGATCTCAGTTTGCGACGCCACAGTGCTCATCGTCCTCGCCGACTGTCGCTCCCTTGCATCCGCATCGCGGGCCCCTGCTCTGGCCACAGAGCGACCGTTCGTCAGGCGGACGATGGATCAAGCTGGTTCACGCGGATCCCGAGGCACGTCCCGGCGCCCCACTGCGCAAGAAACATCCTACGCCGACCATTCGCGGCGGGTTCAATTCTCCCGACCTTCATGCATCCGCGGACCATCCGCCGCCGAGGCGCCGGCGGTGACGAGCATCCGCCGTCGCCGCGTCGGCTCAGTTGAAGGACCGCGGCGGCGCGCCGAAGACGTCCGATCCGAAGTTCCGGTCCAGCAGGAAGCCCCAGCCATAGGTCGCCCGGAACCCGTTCCGCACCACCGCCAGCGGGGCCGCCCAGAAGTTGGTGCCGACGATGATCTGGTCGTCGGGCTTGAGAATCAGGTCCGGCTCGGTCCTGCGGCGTATCGCCTGAAGGTCCAGCCGAATCGTCGCTTCCCGGTTCTCTCCGACCACGCGCGTCAAGTCAACGCGGCCCGGAATCGCCAGCGGCCCCAGCCCGCCGGCGGCGGAAATCAACCGGCTTAGCGTCAGTTGACCAGCGCCGGGCAGGCCATACACGCCCGGCCGGACGATCTCGCCGTCGATGTACACGACGCCCTGGTCGGGACCGGCGATGTAGATGAGATCGTCGGGGCGGACGATGATGTTGTAGCTCATGTCGCCGTGGCTGAGCTTCTGATAAGGCACCTCGATGATGCGTTCGACGACGAGCGGCGCCGCGGCGGGTCCTTCCGCGGCTTCAGCGTCGTCCGCGGCGCCGGCGCGCACCGGCACCCACTCGCCGCGCTGTGCGTCGTAGATATACGACACATCGCGGTCCTGGCGCCCGGGGATCGGCGCCATCGGCCGGCGAAGCTCGTCCACATCGACCTGCGGCGGGTCATCCACATCGACCGGCGGCTGGCCCTGCTGGCTCAGCATGCCGGGATTGGACCGGTTCTCGTCCGGTTCGAGCTGCTCGATGAGCTCTTCGATGTCCACGGGTTGTTCGCCCGGAGCGCCCGTGCCCGCGGGCGGTGCCGCACGTCGGTCGCGCAAATATGGCGCGCGCATCGACTCG
>CAZLDF010000397.1:0-2835 GCA_964558095.1 uncultured Isosphaeraceae bacterium
ATGAGGTACTTCATGCCGGCGCGCGTGGCGAGGCGCGCCCATGTGTCCGCGTCGAAACCGACGGGATTGAACCGTGTCGCGAGGCGCTCGTACTCGGACGGCGCGATCTGGCCGTGATGCATGATCCATTCGCCGACGCCGGCCACCTCGCGATCCTCCCATACGCCGGCGGGAATCGCGTAGAGGCCCCAATGGATGAACATGCCGAAGCGTGCATCGCGCCACCAGTGCATTCGCGAGTCGTCGATGGCGGCATCCGCCGGGGTTGTCGCGGGAAAAGGGGGACGAGGCGATTGCACGAACGCGTCGAAGCCGGCGCTTTGCGTTACAACAACCTGTCCCTCGCGGACGAATTGGACGCGGGCATCGCAGCCGGGCAATCGATTCACCAGTTCGAGGCCTCGCTGCGGGCCCAGGACGCTGACGGCCGAGGCGAGCGCATCCGCGGTCGCGCCGTCGGGCGCGAGCACGGTGACTGCCACGCGAGTTTTCAGCGCGATGGCCGTAGCGGGGTTGATGATGTGCGAATATCGCTCGCCGTCGATTTCGACGTGCTGATGCTCATCGCCTGAGGTTGCGACCGCAGCGTTGGCCAGACGAAGCGCAAGGGGGGGGCGAGCGTCGGGCGACGCGGATTCGCCGGGGGCGACAGCGACAAGCCAACCTTCCTCGCCAGGGGGAGCGTCGCCCGCCACGATGTCGCCGCCGAGATCGACGAGACACGATGTTATTCGGCGGCGGCGAAGGGCCTCGGCTGCGTCGTCCGCGGCAAGCCCCTTGCCGATCGCGCCAAAATCCAGCCGCATGTTTTCGCGATGAAGCGTGACAGTGCTTCTTCGCGCGTCGAGTTCGACGTGGCGCCAGCCGATGCGATCGTGGGCTGCTTGAATCGCCTCGGCAGTGGGGCGCCGGCCCGTGCGGCGCGCTTCACGCCAGAGTTCGACGACTGGGCCGATGGTCACGTCAAACGCGCCGTCGGTTCGCTGCGTCAGCGCCCGGCTGAGTTCGAGCGCCCGCATCAGGTCGTCGCTCACCTGGTGCGGCGTGTCGATCGGCGACGCGCACAGGCGCATCGCCTCGCTGTCGGGGTTGTAGTCGCTGAGCGCTGCATCGAGCGCCGCGATGCGGTCGAATGCGGCCCGCGCCGCATCGCGTGCCGCATCATCGTTCGGCGCATGGAAGATCAAGCGCGCTTCGCATCCCATCTGCCGCTCAGCGAATTCGTACCGGCGCAGCGCCGTCGCGGAAGTCTCGCAGCCGCAGAGAATGAGCAGACTCAGCAGAAGCGGCGCGCCAGACCGCGCGAGGCGGCCACGCCGTCGAACGTGACGGACGGCGGCGTGATACGACGAATGCGCGGACAGTTGCGGCATGTATGGACGGGTCGCGGCGAATGCCGGAGGTGGGAGTCGAACCCACACGCCTTTAAGGGGCACCGGATTTTGAGTCCGGCGCGTCTGCCAATTCCGCCACTCCGGCGACGACGAGCCGAGCAGTATAGCGAGCGATGCGGCGATTTCGTGCTCGTCGTTGCATCATCCCGGCAGTCCGTCTCGAACGACCAGCTCTATCGCGTCGCAGAATCGGTCGAGTTCTTCGAGTGTCGTATAGACGCTGGGCGTGACGCGAATGCCCTCGAACTGCTCATGTTTGATCGCGGTTGTGAGCATGTGCTTGTCGCGCCAGAGCCACGCGGCGAGTTCGCCGGAATCGACGCCGTCGATCTGCACCGTCGCCAGGCCGCAGGAGAAGCCCGGCTTGAGACTCGTGTGCAGGGTGACGCGGTCGTGGGCGATGAGGCGTTTGGCCCAATAGTCGCGAAGGAATCGCAATCGCGCTTCCTTGCGCCGCCCGCCGATCGCCTGATGAAGCGTCAGCGCCTCGGCGATGGCGAGCGTGTTCGCGGCCGGATGCGTGCCGATCTCCTCGAACTTGCGGACGTCGCCGTTCAGTTGTTCCGCCGCCGCCATCAGGGGCCACAATTCGGCGATGCGCTGGCGGCGGACGTAGAGCAATCCTGTGCCGTGCGGCGCGAACAGCCACTTGTGCAGGCTCGTGCCGAAGTAATCGCAATCGAGCTCGGCCAACGTGAAGTCGAAATGCGCCAGCGAATGCGCGCCATCGACGATCACCGGAACGCCCCGCCGGCGCGCCATCGCGGCGATTTCGCGAACGGGCAGAATCTGGCCGGTGATGTTGATGACGTGCGAGACGAGGATCAATCGCGTGCGGTCGGTGATGGCCTGCTCGAAGTGACGGACGATGGCTGCGTTGTCTTCGTTGACGACGGGGATCTGCAAGAGGTTGAGCGCGATTCCTTCGCGGCGCTGCCGCTGGCGAAAGGTGTCGAGCATGCGGCCGTAGTCCTGCGTCGTCGTGAGAATCTCGTCGCCGGTGCGAAGGTCAATGCCGAACTGGCAGATTTGCAGCGATTCCGAAGCATTGCGCGTCAACGCGATTTCTTCGGGATCGACGGCCCAGTGGCGCGCCAGTCGCTCGCGCACCGCTTCCTTCTGCGGCTCAAGGATTTGCCAGAGCGCCACCGGCGGCGGGTGGCTGTTGCAGAAATCAAGATGGCGCTTCATCGCCGCCTGCACCGTCGCCGGCGCGGGGCTGACTCCGCCGTTGTTGAGATTGATCAGCGAGCGATCGATCGTGAACGCCTGCTGGACTTCGTGCCAGAAGTCCTCATCGACCGCGGCGTCCTTTGGAGAGGCGTCAACCTGCGCGATGTTCGCGATCGCGGCGGCGGCGCGCGCCAGCGCCCGTTCCGACAGCGGCAGCGTCAGCGCGATCCCCGCGGCGGGACAGAAGATCGAGTTGATGAATTGCCGC